>DATIZW010000223.1:0-11216 GCA_035516875.1 Steroidobacteraceae bacterium | reverse complement strand
TTGCAGACGGCCGAAGGGCGTCGCCTGATCGCCGAGGGACTGGTGGTGCAGCTGCAGCAGGAAGCGGACGCCAACGCCCACGACGCCGCGCGGCTGGGGCGTGAGCTTACCGGGCGCGACAGCCAGGCGCGCGAGCGCGATGCGGAGCTCGCGCAGCGGGCGGCGCGCGTGGCGCGGCTCGAGCAACAGCTGAGTGCCTTCACCGCGGCGCTCGCCGAGCGTGACACGCAGTTGCGCGACGCGCGCCAGGAGGCGCAGGCGCTGCAGTCGAGCCTCACTCGGCTCGAGGCCGAGATCAACGCTGGCGCGCAGCGACTGCGTACCCATGAGGAGCTCGCCGAGCAGCACCGGGCCGTCGGTGCTCAACAGCAGGGCGAGTTGCAGCGGCTGCTCGCCGAGCAAACCGATCTCAGCGCGGCGCTCGCCAGCGCGCGCGCGGAAGCGGCGGCGGTGACCTCACAGGCGGCCTCGCTGCAGTCCACGGGCGCCGCCGCACAGGAGCGCGTCAGAGCGCTCGAGGCTGCGCTGGCCACCGAGCAGCAGCGTGCCACGGCGCTCGAGCAGGAGCTGACCAAGGTACGTGGCGAGATGGAAGCGTGGGGGGGCGCGCTGCGCTCCGTGCAGCAGGAGCGCGAGGAGCAGCTTGCCAGGCTCGCCGCGGCCGAGGAGCGCGCTCGCCTGCTCGAGCAGCAGGCCGACGAGCAGCGCGAGGCGCTGCAGGCACTGCAGTCGCAGTGCGATGCGCACGCGACACGCGAGCGCGAGCTCGAGGCCGACCGGCGTGCGGCCGAGGATACCGTCCATCGCCTCGAGTCGGAGGGGCGCAGCCGCCACGCGCGCATCGAGGAACTCGAGAAATCGAACCGCGAGTGGCGCGCCGCCGCCGAGGAAGCCCGGCACGGCTCGAGCGACACGGCCGCCAACCCGGTGCTGCGCGAGGCTGCCCGGCAGCTGGCTGAGCCCCAGCCCGCCGCCGCCGAGCCTGCCGCGTTCGCCGAGCCCGCCGCCACTGCGGAGCCTCCGCCCGACGGCGCGACGCGGCTGCTGATACACAAGGAAGACGGGCGCGAGATCGTGCACGTGCTCGGTCGCAAGACCAGCATCGGACGCACGCCGGACAATGATCTGCAGATCGACGCGAAGTTCGTCAGCCGTCACCACGCGGTCATCCTGGTAGGCTCGAGCAACACGATCATCGAGGATCTCAACAGCACCAATGGCGTGCTGGTCAACGGTCGTCGCATCACCCGGCACACCCTGCGGGAGGGCGACCGGATCGCCATCGGCCGCACCCAGTACCGCTTCGCCCTGCGCAAGAGCGCCGACAAGCGCTGACAGCGACGGTCACCGCCGCTAAGCTCTCAGGCCTCTTGCGCCCGCTGCCGCGGGAGGAGTTGCCGCCGGTGGCGAGTCCCTACATCGAGAGAATCCTCAAGGCGCGCGTCTACGACGTCGCTATCGAGTCGCCGCTCGAGGAGGCGCCGCGCCTGTCGCGACGGCTCGGCAACCGCGTGCTCCTCAAGCGCGAGGATCTGCAGCCGGTGTTCTCTTTCAAGCTGCGCGGCGCCTACAACCGCATCGCGCATCTGTCGGAAGCGGCCGCACGACGCGGGGTAGTGTGTGCCTCGGCCGGCAATCACGCGCAGGGTGTGGCGCTCGCTGCCCGCCACCGCGGCTGTGCCGCGGTGATCGTCATGCCGCAGACCACCCCGCAGATCAAGGTGCAGGCGGTCATCGATCTTGGTGCCGAGGTGGTCCTGCACGGCGATGACTACGACAGCGCCTTCGAGCACGCGCTGGCACTCGCGCGCGAGCGCAGTTTGGTGCTGGTGCACCCCTTCGATGATCCCGACGTCATCGCCGGGCAGGGAACCATCGCGGTGGAGATTCTGCGCCAGACCGGCGGAGAGCTCGATGCGGTGTTCGTGCCAGTCGGCGGCGGCGGGTTGCTGGCCGGCGTTGCTGTCTACGTGAAGTACCTGTACCCGGGCGTGAAAGTCATCGGCGTCGAGCCGCAGGACGCTGCCAGCATGCACGATTCGCTCAAAGCCGGGCGGCGCATCACCCTCGAGCGGGTGGGCATCTTCGCCGACGGCGTGGCGGTGCGGCGCGTCGGCGAGGAGACCTTCGCACTGTGCCGCGGCCATGTCGACGAGATCATGCTGCTCGGCACGGACGAGATCTGCGCCGCGATCCAGGATGTGTTCGAGGACACGCGCTCGATCGTCGAGCCGGCCGGCGCGCTGGCGGTCGCCGGCCTCAAGCGCTACGTGGCGCGCGAGGGCTGGCGCGACCGGCGCCTGGTGGCGATCAACAGTGGCGCCAACATGAACTTCGATCGGCTGCGGCACGTTGCCGAGCGCGCCGACTTCGGCGGTGAGCGCGAGGCGCTGCTCGCGGTGGTGATCCCGGAGAGGCCCGGGAGCTTCCTGCATTTCTGCGAGGTGCTCGGCCGCCGCAGCGTTACCGAGTTCAACTACCGCTATGCCGGCCCCGAGAGCGCGCAGGTGTTCGCCGGGCTCGCGCTCAGCGGCGGGCGCGCCGAAAAGGACGTCGTGGTCGCTACGCTGCGCGCTGCCGGTTTCACCGTCACCGACATGACCGACGACGAGATGGCGAAGCTGCACGTGCGTTACATGGTCGGCGGCCACGCACGCGGACTCGCCGACGAGGTGCTCTACCGCTTCGAGTTTCCCGAACGGCCCGGGGCGCTGCTGAAGTTCCTGCAGGCCATCGGCTCACACTGGAACATCAGCCTGTTCCACTACCGCAACCACGGCTCCGACTACGGGCGGGTGCTGGCGGGGATCCAGGTCCCGGCGGCGCAGCGGGCGGACTTCCTGCAGCACCTTAACGTGCTGCACTACGCGTACGTCGAGGAGACGGCCAACCCCGCCTACCGGATGTTTCTTGGCGGCTGAGGGAGGTGCCGTCAGGGCACCGGCTGGCGACTCTCGAGCAGCCACTCGCGCCACACCGCCAGCAGCACGGCGAGAATCACCGGTCCGATGAACAGTCCCACCAGACCGAACGCGGTGAGGCCCCCGAGCACGCCGAACATGACGATGAGAAAGGGGATCTCCGCCTCGCGGCTGATCAGCAGCGGCCGCACGATGTGGTCGGTCCAGCCCATGACGACGCCTCCCCAGATGAGCAGTCCCACGGCGGCCACGGTGCTTCCCTTGACGAACAGCCACGCGCACACCCCGCCCCAGATCGTCGGGGCGGCGAACGGAATCAGGCCGCACACGGTGGTGAGCGCCGCGAGAAACACCGGCGCACCGGTGCCGGCGGCCCAGTACCCGAGGCCTACCAGCACACCCTGCACCAGCGCCGCGAGCACCAGTCCGTAGACGACCGCCTTGACGGTCTGCTCGATGGCCAGCAGATAGTTGTCTACACGCGGCCCGAGCACCTGCTCGAGTGCGCGCGCGACCTGGCGCGCGAAACGCTGGCCACGCTGGTAGACGAAGAACAGACTCACCACGGTCAGCACCAGCTTGACGACGTTGCGGCCGATGCCGCCGATGACGTGCGTGATCTCGTCGAAGGAATGGTCGGCGAACTTGCGCAGCTCGACGCCGAGGGTATGCGGGTCCTGGGCAGCGCGCGCCGTAAGGTCGCGCAGGTGATCACCGATCCAGGGAAGCTTCAGCACCGCAGGCGGCAGCTGCACACCGCCGGCGAGCAGCGCCTGCGTGTCGTGCCAGGCGCGCACCAGCTCGATCCGCAGTACGACCGCCAGCCAGGCGAGGGGCGCAATCACCGCCACGGATACCGCCGTGGTCATGAGAAGTGAAGCGACCACGCTGCGTCCGCGCAAGAGCCCGAGCAGCCGCTCGTAGGCCGGCCAGCTCACGAAGGCGAGGATGGCGGCCCACACCACCGGGACGATGAACGGCTCCATCACGCGAAAGCCGAGCAGCACCAGACCGGTGAGCAGCACCACGGTGATGAGCCGGCGTAGCCAGGCAGCGGATACCAGGTCTTCCATGGTTCGGTGCCCGCGCGCTCAGCTGAGGCCGGCGGCGTCGGAGACAAACATGATCAGGGCGAGCAGCAGGCTGCTCGCGAGCGCCAGGTGGCGGCGCAGCCCGAGATACGCCGGCGGCAGCTGCGGGCCGAGGGTGCGATGCTCGTACAGCCAGAAGCCGCCGCCCGCGACCACGAGCAGCGCGAGCCCGCGCTGCCCGCCCAGCAGCACAGCGGCAGCGGCCCCGAGCGCTGCAGCGAGCGCACCGGCGAACCCGGCGCGCGGCGGGGACAGCCGTCCCGCGAGTACCAGTCCCCAGTGCACCGCCCCGGCGCCGGCGAGCAGCACCGCGCCCCAGACGATCGCGGCGCGCTGCGCGAGCTCCTGCGCTGCGTAGGACGGCAGCAAGCCCACGCCGGCCAGACACAACACCAGCGGAGCCACCAGCAGATAGCCGGTCCAGTCCGCGATATCGAGTCGCGTCGCACCGGCACCGTTTTCCGTAGATCCCACGGGACCGGATCATGCCACGGGCTACGCCCGCCGCGCGGCCCTTGACGCCGCGCCCGGCGCGCAGGCAGGCTTTGCGCGGCGTGAGGTGACCGTTCAAACGCGCGCGGCCGAAGGCTGTGGCCGCAGCGCGGGGGAACGGCTCAAACGGGAAGTCCGGTGAGGATTCGTCCGAAGCCGGCGCTGCCCCCGCAACGGTAATCGAGATCAGGCGGGTCACATGAGCCACTGCGCCTTTTGAGGGCGCGGGAAGGCGATCCGCCGGAGTTGCCACTCCAGCTCGAGAGCCCGGAGACCGGCCTCACGAGTCAACCGACGGGCGTCGCGGCGGGCGATGCTGGTTGCGCGGCATGCGTCCGAGGCCTGCCGCGCCCCCCAGCTTCGGGGAATGCCACGACGTGCGCGGGCACGGGTGTGTGCATTTTCAGGAGCTACCATGACAACAGGTCTCAACGTGCGCCGCGCGCTCGGGCGTGCCGTGCCGCGATCGCTGTTCCGCCATGTCCCCTCTTGTGCCGTCGCCACGCTGCTGGCCGGCACGTCCGTCAGTGCCTACGCCAGCGATGGCGAAGAGCTGCAGGAGTCCGTAGTGATCAGCGCCACGCGCCTGCCGACGCCGGCAGTGGAAGTGGCGAGCAGCATCACGGTTTTGACTGCCGCGGAAATCGCCGCGCGGCAGGAGCGCACTATCGCCGACGTCCTCAAGGACGTGCCGGGCCTCAACGTCGTGCAGACCGGCGGCCCGGGCGGCGTCACCTCGGTCTTCATGCGTGGCACCAACTCGAATCACACCAAGGTGTTCATCGACGGCATCGATGTCAGCGACCCGAGCAATTCCACCGGCGCGTTCGATTTCGGACAGCTGCTGACAGCGGACATCGAGCGCGTCGAGGTGCTGCGCGGACCGCAAAGCGGCCTGTACGGCTCGGATGCCATCGGCGGCGTCATCAACATCATCACCAGGGCGGGCTCCGGGCCGATGAAGCTCGTGGCCGGTCTCGAAGGCGGCAGCTTCGACACCTTCAACCAGGCCGCGACCCTCAGCGGCTCGCAGGACGGCTTTCACTACAGTGCCAACGCGCTGCATTTCCACGCCGGTGCCACCCCCGTGACGCCGCTCGATCTGCTCGCGGCGGGCGAGGCACGCATCGACGATTACGACGACAACCTGACGCTCTCCACCAAGCTCGGTTACGACGTCACCCCGGGTTTCGATCTGGGGCTCGTGGCCCGGTATACCGACATCCACCTGCGTACGACGGGCGAGGATTACCCGCCGCCAGACTACGTCGGGGTCCCGGACTCGGCGCAGACTACCGCGGCAAGCGATGAGTACTTCACCCGCCTGACGGCGCACCTCAGATCCTTCGACGGGGCTTTCGATGAGACCCTCGGGCTCGCCTACTCGCACCTGCGTACCGACACCGTGGTCCCCGCGACCGGGCCCGCGCTCAACACCGGCGAGCGCCGCAAGGTCGACTGGCAGGGCAATATCCGCCTCGCCACGGAGCACACGCTCGTGGTCGGCGCCGAGTACGAGCGCGACGACATCAATGAGCCGATCACCGCCGACGTACACATCGCTTCCGGCTACGCGGAGCTGCAGTCGCAGCTCGGCGCTCACTGGTTCTCGGCGCTCAACGTGCGCTACGACGACAACAGCCGCTTCGGCGCCAAGACCACCTGGCGCTTCGCGCCGGCGTGGGTGATCGCCGACACCGACACGAAGCTCAAGGCCTCGATCGGTACCGGCTTCAAGGCGCCGACCCTGAGCGAGCTCTACCAGGACTTCCCGCCGTTCTTCTTCGCCAATGCCGACCTCAAGCCCGAGAGCAGCACCGGCTACGACGCGGGCTTCGAGCAGGGTTTCGCACATGGAGTGCTGCGCCTGGGCGTCACCTACTATCACAACCACATCACCGACCTGATCACGACTGACCCGAGCGGCACGACCTACGCCAACATCGGACTTGCGACCACGCAGGGCATCGAGAGCTTCCTCACCTACCAGCCGCTCGAGCAGCTGCTGCTGACCATCGACTACACCTACACCGAGGCCACCAACGATGTGCTGCACCAGCCGCTGCTGCGCCGTCCGAAGAACAAGGGCACCTTCATCGCCACCTGGCAGGCAACCCCCGCGTGGCAGTGGAGTCTCGACATCCTCTCGGTGGGCGACTGGGTCGACATCAGCCGGGACGGATTGACGTCGGGCATCGATGCCCCCGGCTATACGACGGTCAATCTCGCCACGACCTACAACCTCGGAGACCGCTGGGCGCTGTTTGCGCGCATCAACAACCTTCTCGACCGCCATTACGAGAATCCGGTCGGCTTCCTGCAGCCGGGCAGCGGCGCCTACGCGGGCGTCAAGGTGACGCTGTGAGCCAGATTCCAGCGCCTGCCGGCGGGGAGCGCGGCTGCCTGCGGCGCTGCGCACCGGCGCGCGCCAGCCCGGGCAAGGGGTTCCTATCACCCTCAGGTGGAGTGATACTCTCGCGCTCGGCATGAGCGACCCGAGTGAGACTCCCACACCCGCCGCGGCGCCGACCGAGAGCGAGCGCATCTGGGGCATGCTCGCGCACCTGGCGGCGCTCGTGGGACTCGTGGTGCCCATGGTGGGTAACGTGCTCGGACCACTCGTGGTGCTGCTCACGCGGCGCGACGACTCCGCCTTCGTCACCGCGCACGTCAAGGAGGCGCTGAACTTCAACATCACGGTCACCATGGCCGCGGTGGTCTGCGCACTGCTCGCTCTCGTGTTCATCGGCTTTCTGCTCGGCACGGGGCTGTTCATCGCCTGGCTCGTCCTGACACTCATCGCGGCCATCCGCGCGAGCGAGGGCGCTGCCTATCGCTACCCCTTCTCGCTGCGGCTCGTAAAGTGAGGCGCGCCGTCTGCTGACAGGGGATGCCGGATCCCCGGCGCGGTATTCAATCGAGTAAGTGATTGATTTAACGGCAGTCAATTTTCTTCTGCTGTCTTTGCGTACATAGCTGTTTATGTATACAGTCAATGAATGCGACGGACGATTACGGGCCGGCATTCGCTCACCGGTCGGGGAGTACTCTCCAATCCACCGGGGCGGTTCGACCGGCAGCAGCTCGAAGCGGTCGATGACGGGTGGTATCAGGACGAGGTACCCGACTCGATCCCGGAGACGCTCGAGCCCGACAAGGCGCGGGAAGTCATCTCGACCAACGATTCCCCCGACATCCCGTTCGAGCAGTCAATCAATCCTTACCGGGGATGTTCTCATGCATGCAGCTACTGCCTGTGGGGCGACACGCCCATTCTGCTGTTTGACGGACGCACCTGTCCCATTGCCGAACTGCGTGTCGGCGACGAGATTTTCGGCAGCCGATGGATCGGCCGCGCTCGACGCTACGTCAAGTCACGCGTGCTGGCCAAATGGAGCGTCATCAAGCCGGCATTCCGCACCAGCCTTGAGGACGGTACGACACTGGTGACGAGCGGTGATCACCGTTTCCTGACTGACCGTGGATGGAAGTTCGTGACCAACAGGAACTCGGGACCTGATCACGCTCACCTGAGGAGAGCGGACAGGTTGCTGGGAACAGGAGTGTTTGCCCACGCGTTGGCTGAGAACGATGACTACCGCCGCGGGTATCTTTGCGCAACCGTTCGCCGCGATGCGTATCCCGGAGCCCGCGAGGCTCAACGCGAACATCGTCGCCCGGTCATCGCGCACCGCTTTAGCCTCTGCGAGAGGGAGGCCCTCGTCCGGGTCCGCAACTATCTGCTCGACTTCGAGGTCGCAACCTATGGATCGGTGTCTCAGGCGGCCACAGGCGGTGGGCGTGCGCTGGACGCGATCGGCACCGGCTCGGTGCTCGACTTGGGATCGATCGAGCGGCTGATCGCTTTCTCGCCGTCGCCAACGAGGGAATGGTCGGCCGGTTTTCTCGCCGGGATATTCGACGCCGCAGGCCACCGTGGTGAGCACGTCCTGAGCTTCTGCCACACCGATCGCAGGATCATCGACTGGATTCGCAGAAGCCTGCGAGTCTTTCGCTTCACGTTCGTCGGGGAGCATGACTGTGTGCGTCTGACGGGCGGGCTGAGGGAGCGCCTGCGATTCTTCCACACGGTCAGCCCGGCGGTTTCCCGCAGACTCGGGTTGGAAGGGTGCGCACTCGGCAGCGACGCTCGTCTGCGCGTCGTCAGCGTCGATCCCGTCGAGACTCTACGACTCTACGACATTACGACGGAAACCGGGGACTTCATCTCCGACGGCGTGCTGTCACATAACTGCTACGCGCGCCCGAGCCACGCTTACATGGGGCTATCGCCCGGGCTGGATTTCGAGACGCGCCTCTTCTACAAGGCCGACGCCGCCAAGGTGTTGGAAGCGCAGCTCTCCCGTCCCGGCTATGTCTGCAAATCCATCACGCTCGGCGCTAACACCGACCCCTACCAGCCGGTCGAGCGACGCATGGGCGTGACGCGCTCGATCCTGGAGGTGCTCGCGCGCACGCATCACCCCGTCTGCGTGATCACCAAGAGCGCACTCGTATTGCGCGACCTCGATCTGCTCACCGAGATGGCGCGGCAGGGGCTGGCGAGCGTGGCGGTCAGCGTCACGACCTTGAACGCCGACCTCAAACGCGTCATGGAACCGCGGGCTGCATCGCCGCAGGCGCGCTTGCGCACGCTCGCGGCACTGAGCGCCGCCGGAGTTCCAACCGTGGTGATGGTCGCGCCGGTCATCCCCGCGATGAACGACCACGAGCTGGAAGACATCCTGGCCGAGGCCGCGCAGGCCGGCGCTCGCTGGGCGGGTTACGTCCTGTTGCGTCTGCCATATGAGCTCAAGGCTCTCTTCACCGAGTGGCTGACCGAGCACTATCCACAGCGCGCCGGGCACGTCATGTCGCTCATCCGCGCCATGCGCGAGGGGCGCGAAAACGACCCGCGCTTCGGCGCGCGCATGCGCGGCACGGGCCCCTATGCGCTGTTGCTCGGGAACCGCTTCCGCCTCGCCTGCCGGCGGCTGAACCTGAACGCCACCGCCCGCGATCCCCTGACTACCGCACTCTTTACGCCGCCGGCACCGGCCGCTGCCCAGCTGCGCCTTGGGCTTTAGCACGGTCGGGATCGCGGAACCGAGGGTCGGCAAGACGGGTCAGTTGTCCTGACCAGTGGCATACTCTGCGCGATGAGGATGGCGGGGAGCCCACCAAGAACGGCCGCGGCCCCGGCTTGAGCGGCAGGGCTAGCGGCGGTGCTCTCACCGTCGGTCGAGGGACGCATCGGCCCCGGGGGAGGCTTCATGGAGTGCGCAGGTGAAGGATTAGCCGCCTATGGCGACAGCGCGACGGACCGTCCAAAATCAGTTGGAGCCCACCAACGCGACGCAGCCGTGGGCTCCGGCCGACAACGCGACTGTGGTGGAGCTCAAGCGCAACTCCCCGCCTCTGCCGTCGCGCACAACTGAGAGTGCGATGAGTCTCGCCGGCACCGCGCAACCGGAGCGCGCGCTCAACGCGCGCTACGTGCTGCACGAGCGTCTCGGCGTCGGTGGCCAGGGCGAGGTCTGGCGCGCCCATGACCCCGAGCGCGACGAGGACATTGCACTCAAGATCCTGCGTCCGGCCCCCGGGCGCAGCGCCGCCGCGTGGGATGCGCTGGTGCACGAGTACGACAGCGCGAGCCGGTTGAATCACCCGCACATACTCAAGATGTATCCCCCGGAGCGCGATGAGGAGACGTTCCTCCTGCCGATGGAGCTGGCCGTCGGTGGGGACCTGCGCCGCCTGCGCGGCGGGAGTTACCTCACCATCGTTCCGGTGCTCATCGAGGTGGCGCAGGCGCTCGAGCATGCCCACGAACGCGGCGTGATTCATCGCGATCTCAAGCCCGGTAACGTGCTCTTCGACGCGCGCGGACGCGTGAAGCTCGCGGACTTCGGCGTCTCCGGGCGCGCGCCCGACCCCGGGACCGACGCGCTGATCCGCGGGCTCTCGCCGTTCACGGCAAGTCCCGAGCAGCTGCGCGGCGAGCCGCCGGCGCCGCCCGACGACATCTACGGTCTCGGTGCGCTGGCCTACGAGCTTCTGTCACGCTATCCGCCACACTACCCGCACTTCGACGCGCGACGCGTTCAGCAGGAGCCGGTGCCGCCGCTCGTGCCGTCAGAGCAGATTCCGCCGCAGCTCGGTGCGCTGATTGCGCGCATGCTCGCCAAGGACACCCGCGAGCGTCCCTCTTCGATGCACGAGGTCATCGAGGATCTCGAAGCCGCGCTCAACGACACGCTCACCTTCGACTACGAGGCCGCCGACGAATCACACGATGAGCCTGCCGCCCCGGTGCCGATCGATGCGGACGCGATCTTTGCGACACAACCTCCGAGCGTGCTGCTGACGCCCGCTCTGCAGCGCGCGGCACCGGAGGTGCGCCCGGCAATGACGGCCGCCGCTGCGCCGGTGCGACCGCCTGCCGCGTTACGCCAGCCCGCAGCAACGCCAGCTGCCAAAGCGGCCCTTGTCGCAGCGTCACCCGCTGCAGCGCGGGCACCCGCTGCCGCGGCGCTGTCGACCGCCGTATCAGCGCCGGCTCAGGCGAGGACAGCCCCTCTGCCGAAGGCGTCTGCGCCGCCGGTGTCGGACCCCGGCGAAGAGGACGACCCCCTGTGGAAGGAGCTGCGCGACACACCGATTCCGGGCCGCCGGCTCGAGCCGATACGCAGTGGCTGGCCGCGGGTGCTGC
>DATIZW010000222.1:0-11728 GCA_035516875.1 Steroidobacteraceae bacterium | reverse complement strand
AGTAGGCGCTCTTGTCGACGCCGTCGAGCTCGCCGGTCTTCGATTCATCGATCAGCTCGAACAGCGTCGGAAAGGCGTTGCAGAGACTGAAGCAGCGACGGCAGCCATGACAGATGTCGAAGACGCGCTCGAGCTCCTTCTCGAGCGCGGCGCCGTCATAGAAGGCCTCCGTACGCCACTCGAGCGGGTGGCGTGTGGGGGCTTCCAGGCTCCCCTCGCGGCCCTGCCGCCCGGGCTGCGGGGTAGCCGGCGTGCGGCTCATGCGTGCGGCAGCCGGTCACTGCGCCCGCGGCGCGGGAGCGCCGGGGGCACAGACGGTGAGGGCGAGCAAGTCGCGATCGGCGTCAGATGTTGTCCAGCGCCTTCTGGAAGCGATTGGCATGTGAGCGCTCGGCCTTGGCGAGCGTCTCGAACCAATCGGCGATTTCGCCGAAACCCTCGTCGCGCGCCGTCTTCGCCATGCCCGGATACATGTCGGTGTACTCGTGTGTCTCGCCGGCGATGGCGGCCTTCAGATTGAGGCGGGTCTCGCCGATCGGCAGGCCGGTGGCCGGATCTCCCACCGCCTCCAGATACTCGAGATGTCCGTGTGCATGGCCCGTCTCACCCTCGGCGGTGGAGCGGAATACGGCGGATACGTCGTTCAGGCCCTCGACATCGGCCTTGGCCGCGAAATACAGGTAGCGGCGGTTGGCCTGCGATTCCCCGGCAAACGCATCCTTCAGATTCTTTTCCGTCTTGCTGCCTTTGAGATTCATGACACTCCTCACTTAGACTTGGTCTAATGCAGTGCGCGCGACTTTATCGCCGCCGCACAAGCGGCGTCAACCGTGCGTTGACCCTCGCCCTGAGCGCTGTGTAACGTTGCGCGCCCGCAAGCGGCGAGCCGATGGCGCACCGGCATGCCGCAGGAGGCACAACACGTGTCGCGTAACAGCAAAGTCCCCGACTTCGAGCAGGCGCTCGCCGAGCTCGAGGGCCTGGTCGAGCGTCTCGAGCAGGGCGATCTGCCGCTCGATGAGGCGTTGAAGCATTTCGAGCGCGGGGTGGCGCTCACGCGCCATTGCCAGGCGTGTCTGCAGGCGGCCCATCAGAAGGTCGAGATTCTGCTCAAGCGTGGTGGCGAGCCGGCCGTCGCGCCTTTCGCGGAGCCCGGCGAGGAAGGTGGCGCCGGGAGCGTGGACGCGTAGTGAGCAGCAGCCTGCGAGCGAGCGCCGCAGCGACGCCCGGGGGTGATTTCTCCGCACGGGTTGCCGCCTGCCGCGCGCGCATCGAGCAGGTACTCGAGCGGGCGCTCGCCCTGCCCGACCCGGGGACGGCGCGGCTGCGCGAGGCGATGCGCTACAGCGCGCTCGGCGCCGGCAAGCGGCTTCGGCCGACACTCGTTTACCTGACGGGTGAGTCCCTCGGAGCCCCGCTCAGCACACTCGACGTGCCCGCTGCGGCGGTCGAGCTGATTCACGTCTACAGCCTGGTCCACGATGACCTGCCGGCGATGGACGATGATGACCTGCGGCGCGGGCGTGCGACCTGTCACCGTGCCTACGACGAGGCCACCGCCATCCTGGTGGGCGACGCGCTGCAGGCACTCGCCTTCTCGGTGCTCGCCAGCGAGCCCATGGCAGCCGTGAGTCCGGCGGTGCGCCTCGAGATGATCCGCGTGCTCGCGCGCGCCACCGGCACCGGCGGCATGGCCGGCGGACAGGCGGTCGACCTGGCCGCCGTTGGCCAGGCGCTGACCGTCGCTGCGATCGAGAGCATGCACCGCCGCAAGACGGGCGCACTGATCGAGTGCAGTGTGCTGCTGGGCGCACTGGCGGCGGGCGTCACCGGAGGGCCCGAGCTCGAGGCGCTGCGGCACTTCGGAGCCGAGGTCGGCCTCGCCTTTCAGATCCAGGACGACATCCTCGACGTGGCCGGCGATCCGGCGCTGTTGGGAAAGTCGACTGGCGCGGATGCGGCGCATGCCAAACCCACCTACCCGAGCACGGTCGGGCTTGCCGTGGCGCGCACGCGCGCCGGTGAGCTTCGCGATGCGGCCATCGCGGCGCTCGCCCCTCTCGGTGCGCGCGGCACCGAGCTCGCGCAGCTGGCGCGCTTCGTGGTCGATCGCGTGAGCTGAAGGTACATCGCTCCAGCTCCGTGCCGGGTGCGCGCCGTAGCGGCCAAGCGACGGGCGGCGTGAGCCCCGTGTAAACTCACGGCCGATGAGCATTGCGCCCGACAAGTATCCGTTGCTGGCCCCGATCGAGACCCCGGCGGATCTGCGGCGTCTGCCCGTCGCGCGGCTGCCCGAGCTCGCCAGCGAGCTGCGCGAATTCCTGATCCAGAGTGTCAGCACCCGCGGCGGCCATTTCGCTGCCGGCCTCGGCACCGTCGAGCTCACCATCGCACTGCATTATGTCTACGACACGCCGCGCGACCGCCTGGTATGGGACGTCGGCCATCAGGCCTACCCGCACAAGGTGCTGACCGGGCGACGCGACCAGCTGCACACCATCAAGCAGGACGGCGGACTGGCTCCGTTTCCGACGCGCAGCGAGAGTGAGTACGACACGTTCGGTGTCGGCCACTCGAGCACCTCGATCTCGGCCGCGCTCGGCATGGCGGTGGCCGCCGCGCGTGCCGGGGAGGATCGACGCGTGGTCGCCGTGATCGGCGACGGCGCAATGACTGCGGGCATGGCATTCGAGGCCCTCAATCACGCCGGCTCGCTGCCGGCGGACCTGCTGGTGATCCTCAACGACAACGACATGTCGATCTCGGAGAACGTCGGTGCGCTCTCCAGCTATCTCGCGCGCGCGCTCTCGGGACGCGTCTACGCGCATCTGCGCGAGGGCGGTAAGAAGGTGCTGCGGCCGATGCCGACGGTGTGGGAGCTGGCGCGCCGCTCCGAAGAGCACCTCAAGGGCATGGTGCTGCCCGGGACACTCTTCGAGGAGATGGGCTTCAACTACATCGGGCCGATGGATGGCCACGACGTCAAAGCGCTGGTGAGCACGCTGCGCAATCTGCGCAAGCTCCGCGGACCGCAATTCCTGCACGTGGTCACGCGCAAGGGCAAGGGCTACGCGCCTGCGGAGGCCGACCCGATCAAGTGGCACGGCCCGGGACCGTTCGATCCGGCGAGTGGTACGATCTTCAAGGAAAAGAGCGCGGGTCCGACCTACTCGCAGGTGTTCGGCCAGTGGTTGTGCGACATGGCGGCCGCCGACCCGCGCATCATCGGCATCACACCGGCCATGCGCGAGGGCTCGGGGTTGGTCGAGTTCTCACGACGCTTTCCCGAGCGCTACTTCGACGTCGCCATCGCCGAGCAGCACGCCGTCACCTTCGCCGCGGGGCTTGCCACCGAGGGCCTCAAACCGGTGGTCGCCATCTACTCGACGTTTCTGCAGCGCGCCTACGATCAGTTCATTCACGACGTGGCGCTGCAGAACCTGCCGGTGGTGTTTGCCTTGGATCGCGCCGGACTGGTCGGCAGCGACGGCGCGACTCACCAGGGCAGCTACGACCTGTCGTACCTGCGTTGCATTCCCAACACCGTGGTGATGACGCCGGCCGACGAGAACGAGTGCCGGCAGATGTTGTATACCGCCAGCACTCTCTCCGGCCCGGCGATCGTGCGCTATCCGCGCGGCACCGGGCCCGGCGTGCCGGTGGTCGCCGAGATGAGTGCGCTGCCGGTGGGGCGGGCGCAGTTGCGGCGCGAAGGCCGCAGCGGTCTCGCGCTGCTCGCGTTCGGCGCGCTGCTCGCGCCGGCCGCACAGATCGCGGAAGCGCTCGACGCCACGCTCGTCAACATGCGCTTCGTCAAGCCGCTCGACGAGGACATGGTCATCGCGCTCGCCACGCGGCACCGCGCCCTGGTCACCTTCGAAGAGAATGCGACCCAGGGTGGCGCAGGCTCGGCCGTCGGCGAGCTGCTCGCCGCCGAGGGGCTGCAGGTGCCGCTGCTGCAGCTCGGGATTCCCGACCACTTCATCGCACACGGCTCGCGCGAGGGATGCCTCGCGGCCGCCGGCCTCGATGCCGCGAGCCTCGCAGCCAGCGTCGAGCGCTGGTGGACGTTGCAGGCTCCCGAGCGGCTGCGCTCGGCCCGCGGAGGCTGAGCCGCGCTCACCGTGCCCGGTTGGGCGGATCCAACAGCGCGATCGGCCGGTGGCGGACTTACCGGCCGCGCGTTCCCGCAGCTGCAGTTCGCCTACTGAATAAGAGGGATTCCGCGAACCTGCCGGGAACGCGACAATCGCGGTACGGATTTCCGGGTGTTTCCTGTAGGCTCTCGCACCATGAACCCGCCAGCCGCCGTTGCCAAGATCGCGCGCGTCGCGCCTGCCGAGGTCGAGGACGTGCAAGCGCGCGCCGACACGCGGCAACTGCCCATCAACCGCGTTGGCGTCAAGGAGATCAGCCATCCGGTGCGTGTCAGGGACCGCTCGGCGGGCGAGCAGCACACTATCGCCAGCTTCAACATGTACGTGAGCCTGCCGCACGACTTCAAGGGCACACACATGTCGCGCTTCGTCGAGATCCTGCACGCCGAGCGCGAGATCTCGGTCGAGTCGTTCCGCGCCATGCTGCGCACCATGACCGAGCGGCTGGAGGCGGACACCGGACACATCGAGATGAGTTTCCCGTTCTTCGTCATGAAGAAGGCGCCGGTCTCCGGGGTCGAGAGCCTCATGGACTACCGCGCCGGCTTGATCGGCGAGTATCGCCACGGCCACACCGACATGTGGGTGCGCATAGCGGTTCCGGTCACGAGCCTGTGCCCGTGCTCGAAGAAGATCTCCGCCTACGGCGCCCACAATCAGCGCTCGCACATCACGATCAGCGCGAAGCTGCGCAGCCACATGTGGATCGAGGAGCTCATCGAGATCGCCGAGAGCGAGGCCTCGTGCGAGCTGTACGGCATCCTCAAGCGCCCCGACGAGAAGTACGTCACCGAGCGCGCCTACGACAACCCCAAATTCGTCGAGGACATGGTGCGCGATGTGGCCAGGCGGCTCAACGACGACGCGCGGGTCGCCGCCTACGTGGTCGAGTCGGAGAACTTCGAGTCGATCCACAACCACTCCGCCTACGCGCGCATCGAGCGCGACAAGCACGCCTGAAGTGCGGCGCCGCCGCCCCGGCGGCCGCGCCTGTGGCGATGGTGGCCAGCGCCTGCCGCTGCACTGCGCGCATGAAGATTTCTTAATGCCGCCGTGATTGCGGCGTGAGCCCCGTCCCTCTAACTTTTCAGACCGGACACCTGCCGCAGAGGAGCGGAAGGATGAGGCTCATCAGCGCTCTTGCCGCCATCGCCATCGCCGCCAGCGGCGCCGCCGCCGCCACGGATCCGCCGGCGACGCCCTCTGCCAATCCGGTGCCCTCGCTCAAGGCCTGCAACAAGAAAGCGGACGCGAAGAAGCTTACTGGTCCCGCCCGCTCCCAGTTCGTCAAGGATTGCCGGGCCGGCAAGAGCTCGTCCTGACCGCGTCGCGCCTGCCGGGCCGCAGCGCGCTCAGGCCGGCAGGTCGACCACCACCCGCAGCCCCGGGTCGTTGCTCTCGAGCTCCAGCCGGCCGCGATGCAGCCGCGCGATCGCCGCTACCAATGACAGTCCGAGGCCGCTGCCTTCGGATTTCGCGCCGGCGCCGAAGCGCACGAAGGGCTGCACGGCGCGCGCGCGGTTCTCCGCGGCGATGCCCGGGCCATTGTCGCTCACCGTGAGGCGCACGCTGTCCGCGAGCCGTCGCACGGCGACTTCGATACGCCCGCCCGCGGGCACGTACTTGAGTCCGTTCTCGATGAGGTTGGTGAGCAGCTGCGCGAGCAGCTGGCGGTTGCCCTGCACGATGGCCGCGCTCTCGGGGCGGCAGTCGAGTGCCACGCCCTGCGCGCCGGCGACCGGCTCGAACAGCTCCACCAGCTCGGCGGCGAGCGCGCCGACGTCCACCGCGGACGGCGAGGCGAGCGGCGCGCCCGACTCGGCGAGCGCGATCTGCAGCAGCGTGGCGAGAGTGCGCTGCAGGTGATCGACCTCGCGCAGCGCCGATTCGATGGACTCGCGCGCCGCGGGCTCGAGCGGCGGTGAGTGCCACAGCAGCGCCTCCAGGCGGGTGCGCAGCCGGTGCAGCGGTGCCCGCAGATCATGCGCGGTGCTGTCGAAAGTGGCGCGCAGCGTGCCGGCCTGCTCCTCGAGCCGGTCGAGCACCCGGTTGACCGAAGCGGCGAGCGCATCGAACTCGTCGTTCGCCCCGGCGAGCGGCAACCGCCGTCCCGACTCTCCCGCCATGATGCGCTGGCAGGTGCGTGTCACCTCCTCGACGCGCCGCGCCAGGCGGTAGCTGAACCAGAAGCCCGCGAGCGCCGCCGCCAGCGTCGACAGGCCGATACCATAAAGCGTCGCAACGCGGAATTTCTCGGCGAACCGCCGCCCCTGGGAGATGTCCGTGCCTACCAGCAGCAGGTCGCCGCCGGGGAGCGTGCGCACCGCGGCACGTACGGGGTGCACCGCGCGCCGCCCCGGCTCGATGGTGGCGATCTCGAATTCCGGGCGCGCTTCGCTCGGCATGCCATCGAACGGCCAGTGCGTCACGTTGCCGGCGATGCGCTCGAAGCTCGAGTCCGCCAGCATGTACACCGCGCCGATGCGCCCCCAGCTGTCGATGCGCAGATTGATCTCGTCGGTGACGCCCGCCAGGCCGCTGCGCGCGAACTTCTCCTCGAGGCTCGCGAGCTCCGAGTCGATGATGAGGTCGACCTCGTCGGTGATCAGACTCTCGGTAAGCAGGTAGGCGCTGCCGAGCGTCACGCCCACCGCAAGCGTCACCAGCAGCGTGTAGCCGACCGATAGCCGGGATGCGGTGGTATTGAACAGCCCGAGTCGCACGGGGACGGTGCCGCTGTTGCGCGCGTTCAGCCGTCGCTGCGCAACACGTAGCCCGAGCCACGCACGGTGTGGATCAGCGGATGATCGCTGCCGCGGTCGATCGCCTGGCGCAGCCGGCTGATGTGCACGTCGATGAGATTGCTCTGTGGATCGAAATGCAGGTCCCATACCCCCTCGAGCAGCATGGTGCGCGTTACCACCTGCCCGGCGCGGCGCATGAGGAACTCCAACAGCTTGAGCTCGCGCGCCGTCAGCTCGAGCTCGCGCCCCGCGCGCGTCACGCGTCGTGCCAGCAGGTCGAACTCCAGGTCCTCCACCTTGAGCCGCGTGACGTGCGGTGCGCTCGGGCGCCGCAGCAGCGCTTCGATGCGCGCCAGCAGCTCGGCGAAGGCGAACGGCTTGGTGAGGTAGTCGTCACCACCCGCCTTGAGCCCGCGGATGCGGTCATCGACGCTGCCCAGCGCCGACAGCACCAGCACCGGCGTGCCGATTTCCCGGCCCCGCAGTTGCTCGATGATCGCCAGTCCGTCGACCTGGGGGAGCATCCGGTCGGTGACGATGAGGTCGAACTGCCCCTCGGTGGCGCGCAGCAGCCCGGCGCGGCCGTCGGCGGCGTGATCGACCGTGTAGCCGCTCTCGCGCAGGCCCTTGATGAGGAAACGGGCGGCCTCGATATCGTCCTCGATGAGCAGTACGTGCATTGCAGCTCGCTCGTGTCCGCTGCTCGCCACCGACATTGCGCCGGCCGCCGGCCCGGCGCGGCACTAAACCGCGTTCAGTATCGGCTCAACCCGGTGGCGGCGTCGAGTCCGCGGCGACCGCGCGCCGAAGTTACCATGACGGCAGGGCAGCTGCGCGGCGTGCGAGCGCTGGCGAATCGAGAGGTGCAGCTGTAAGTGCCGCGTGCGGGCGTATGCGCGGCGGCCGCGCCGTCAGGCGGGACCGCTCTTGCGCTCGGCACTCTGCAAGCGCGCGATGAGCGAGCTGAGGAATACGCGGTTGAAACGCAGCTGGCACGACGCCGACACCTGCTCGAGCAGCGTCGAGCTCACCTTGAGGACGGTCACCGCGCCGCCGGCGCGGATGGTGGCGGTGCGCTTGGCACCGGGCACATAACTCGCCTCGCCGAAGCAGTCGCCGGTGTCGAGCGCGCCGATCTTCTGGCCGTGCCGCTCCACCACGCAGCCGCCGCTCACCAGGATGTAGAAGCGATCGTCCATCTCGCCTTCCTTGACGATCTCCTCGCCGGCGGCATAGTCCTGCCAGCTGCTCGCGCGCAGCACTTCCCAGATCTCGGCGTGCGAGAACTCATGGAAGAACTTCAGCCGCCGCAGCACGCCGAACTGTTCCTGCCGATCGATGCGCGCGTTGGCCTCGCGTAGCCGCTGATGCACGCGGGTGAGCTCGGCGGCGAAGTCGAGCCCCGTCTTGCAGCGCTTCTCGGGGTCCTTCTGCATGGCGGCCGCCACCACCGTCTCGAGCTCCTCGGGCACTTCCTTGCGCAGCGTGTGGATGGGCGGCGGTGTGGCGTAGACGATCTGGTGCAGGAGCTTCTGCAGGTTGCCGGCGCGGAACGGGCGCGCGCCCGTCAGCAGCTCGTACATCACCGCGCCGAGTGAGTACAGGTCGGAGCGGTTGGTGAGCTCGAGGCTCTGGACCTGTTCCGGGGACATGTACGAGGGGCTGCCGGCGATGCCCTCGATGCGTGAGATGTCCGAGTCCGACACCAGCGCGATGCCGAAGTCGATGATGCGTACGTCGCTGTCCTGCGTGAGCATGATGTTGGAGGGCTTGATGTCACGGTGGATCACGCCGCGCGAGTGGGCGTAGTGCAGCGCCTTGGCGCACTTGAACATAATCTCGACCGTGTCGTCGATGCGCAGCAGGTTGTCTGGCCGGCAGTAGGCGGCCAGCGTGCGCGCGCCGTGCACGTGCTCGGTGACGATGTAGCAGTGGCCGTTCTCCTCGCCCGCGTCGTAGATCGGCAGGATGTGCGGGTGCTGCAGCATGCCGACGAGATGCGCCTCGGAAAGGAACATCTTGCGGGCGATGCGCGCGCGCTCCTCGTCGCCGCCGGTGTCCATGTTGTAGACCTTGATGGCGACGTCGCGCCCGTAATAGGCGTCGTGCGAGAGGTAGACGATGCCGGTGCTGCCGCGGCCGACTTCCCTGACGACCACGTACTTGCCGATCTTGTCCGGCATGCGGGCGCCGGGCTTGGCGGGCGGAACGGTTCTCGAAACCGGTAGTGACATGGCGCGGCGCTGGTCGAAACGGCGCGTCAGGATAGAATGCCGTCCGCCGGGGCGATGTGATGTATCCCTCACGCGCCCGTGGTGCGTGGCGCCCGGCGCGTGGACGCGAAGCGTGCCGCTTAAGGTGAGTCAGGCGAAATGCACATAGCCCGAATGCGAGAACTCCATCACAGTACCATCGCGCACGATTACAACACCCGCCGCCTCGCGCAGCACGCCGATGCGCGTGTAGCCCCAGCGCTGCGGCGGCAGCTCGAGCAGCAAGCGTGCCAGGTTTTCCGGCCGGACCGCGAAACACAACTCGTAGTCGTCGCCGCCGGTGAGCGCCAGCTCGCGCGCACGCTCCTCCCCCACCGCGGCGACCAGCGCTTCTGACACCGGCAGCTCGCCGAAGGCGAGCTCGGCTCCGGCGCGACTGGCACTCGCGAGCTTGCCGGCATCGCCGAGTAACCCGTCGGACACGTCGATGCACGCACTGGCGAAATCGCGCAGCCGCTCGCCGAGCGCCATGCGCGGTGTCGGCAGCAGAAAGCGCTCGCGCAGATGGGACCGCGCCTCCGCGGGCGGCGCGAGCCGGCCCTGCTCGATCGCAAGCCCCGCCGCGGCATCACCGGGCGTTCCCGAGACGAACAGCACGTCCCCCGGATGCGCGCCGCTGCGCGTGAGCGCACCGCCACGCGGCACGTGCCCGAGCAGCTGCACGGTGACGCACAGCGGCCCGCGCGTGGTATCCCCGCCCACCAGCGCCACCTGATGAGTGCGCGCCAGCGCGTTGAAGCCCGCGGCGAACTCACCGAGCCACGCTTCGTCAGCCTCCGGCAGCGTCAGCGCCAGCAACGCCCACGCCGGCCGCGCGCCCATCGCGGCGAGATCGCTCAGGTTGACCGCAAGCGCGCGGTGACCGATCGAGGCAGCCGGCGAGCCGTGCGGAAAATGCACGCCCGCGACCAGGGTATCGGTGGCGGCAACCAGATCGCTGCCCTCGGGACTGCGCAGCAGCGCCGCATCGTCGCCGACGCCGAGCAGCACGTCGGCGCGCTGCGCACCGCTGCTGCGGAAGTAGCGCTCGATGAGCTCGAACTCCGACAGCGCCACGCCCCGCACCCTCAGTGCTCGTGCGGCCGCAGCTCGCGCGCGGCGCGATCGAGGACGGCATTCACGAACTTGTGTCCATCAGTGGCACCGAAGCGTTTCGCGAGCCCCACCGCCTCGTTGATCGCGACGCGGTACGGCACCTCGGGCCGCGCGCTGAGCTCGTACAGCCCGATGAGCAGCAGCGCATGCTCGATCGGATCGAGCAGCCGGGGCTCGCGATCGGCGAACGTGGCGAGCTGCCTTTCGAGTTGCTCGTGATCGCGCCACACGCCCTCGACCAGCGTGCGGAAGTAGCCGGCGTCGGCGCGCGGCATGTCCTCGGCCTCGCCGAATTCTGCGACCAGGTCCTGCCACGGGCAGGCGTTGAGCTGCCAGCGGTACAGCGCCTGCAGCGCAAGCTTGCGCGCCACGGTGCGCGTGCCGCTGAACTCCCGGGTGCCCGGCGCTGCCATGCGCGCTCCGCCCCTTACAGGCGCGCCATGAGGGCCGCCATCTCGAGCGCGCTCTCCATCGCCTCGCCGCCCTTGTTGCCGGCGGTAGTGGCGGCACGCTCCAGCGCCTGCTCGACCGACTCGACGGTCAACACCCCGAAAGCCACCGGCACCCCGGTTTCGAGTGCCGCCAGCTGCAGTCCGCGCGCGCATTCGCCGGCCACGTACTCGAAATGCGGGGTGTCACCGCGGATCACGCAGCCGAGGGCCACTACGCCGTCGTAACGGCCGCTGCCGGCGAGCTTGCGAACCACCACGGGGAGCTCGAACGCGCCGGGCACGCGCACCACGGTGAGATCGTGGGCCTCGCCGCCGCGTGCCAGCCACGCGGCCTGCGCGCCCTTCAGCAGGCTCGCCACGATGAACTCGTTGAAGCGCGCGGCCGCGATCGCGATCCGTCTGCCACGCGCGCTCACCTCGCCCTCGATGAGCTCGGGTTGCGTCACCCCTCTTCCCCGACGTAGCCCTCGACTTCCAGGCCGAAGGCGGAGATGCCGTGCATCTGCTTGGGTGCCGACAGCACGCGCATGCGCCGTACGCCGAGATCCTTGAGGATCTGCGCGCCGACGCCGAAGGTGCGCAGCACCGCGCCCTCGACGGCGGTGCTATCGGCCGGAGTTGCTGCGGGCTGCGCGGTGGCGAACGAGCGCACCGCATCCGCGAGCTCGCGCGGCGACTCCTGCGGGCGCAGCACCACGACTATGCCGTTACCCGCCTCGACGATGCGCCGCATGGCGGCGCGCAGCGTCCAGGCGCGGGTCGCGCCTTGCACGCCGAACAGGTCGCGCAGCGTGTCGGCGACGTGCACGCGCACCAGCGGCGCCTCCGGACCATCGAGCCGGCCGTGGGCGAGCGCCAGGTGCACTTCGAGGCTGACGTCGTCCTGGTAGGCGTAGAGCCGAAAGTCGCCGAGCTCGGTGCGCACGCTCTGCTCGGAAACGCGCACCACGGTGCGCTCGGTGCGCAGCCGGTGGCGGATGAGGTCGGCGATGGTACCGATCTTCAGT
>DATIZW010000221.1:0-6878 GCA_035516875.1 Steroidobacteraceae bacterium | reverse complement strand
CGCCGCCCGCAGGTCGCAGCGAATAGTCCGCCATGAGCTCGCGCGAGCGCTGCAGCGACTCGGCGAGCGCGCCGGCATCGAGCAGCGCGAGGGCGCCGGTGGCCTCGCGTACGCACTGCCGCCACAGCCACCACTCCTCGGCAGCGGTGAGAAGTCGTGGCCACTCTGCCGCGTGGAGGAGCGCGGCGCGCTCGGCTTCGCGCCGTTGCCACGCGCCGAGCGCGAGCACGTCCGCGCTCGCCCACACGCGCTTTCCCTGCGTGATCTCAGCAGCGGCGTGGGCCAGCTGCACGGCCCGCGCGCGCTGGCGCGAGGGAACCACGAGCGTGCCGCCCCGTGCGAGATGACCGGCTACGTCGCTAGGAAGACTAAACAAATCGGAGGCTTAGAGTATCTACAAAGAAATCACTTGAAGCGTGCGATGGCATCCACCACCGTAGGCCCGGACACTTCGCGTCCCGCACCTTCGCGCCCTGCGCTCGCGTAGAGCAAGAGCAGATCCTCGATGCGGTCGAAGACCTCGTGCAACGTCGCGGCGTCGGGAAGATTGGTGACGCGGAAGTGATTGCAGTACGGCACGTTGAAGCTCACGCCCGGCGCCACCAGCACGTGCTTCTGCTCGAGAAGATCGAGTGCGAACAGTTGATCGTCGAAGTCGGGCAGGACCGCGGGGTTCACGCCGACGAACGCGTACATCGCGCCGCCGGGCGGGGCGAGGGTGAGGAAGCGGCTGCGCTCGACGGCCGCGAGAATCGCGTGGCGCGAGGTGTACAAGCGCCCGCCGGGGGCGACGAGCTCGCGAATGCTCTGGTGACCGCCGAGCGCCGTCTGCACCGCCCACTGTGCCAGCACGTTGCTGCAGAGGCGGAGCGAGCAGAGCAGCTCGAGCGCGTGGAGGTAATCGGCCGCGGCTTGCGTGCGCCCGGAGAACACCGCCCAGCCGACCCGGTAGCCGCAGGCGCGATACACCTTCGACAGCCCCGAGAGCGTGGCGCAGAGCGTGTCGTGTACCAGCGTCGCGAGCGGCACGAACTCCGCGGCGTCGTAGGTCATCTGGTCGTAGATCTCGTCGCTGAAGACGACCAGACCGCGCCGCTCGGCGAGTCGTGCGAGCGATGCGAGCACCGGGCGCGGATACACCGCGCCGGTGGGGTTGTTCGGGTTGATGATGACGATCGCGCGCGTGCGCGCGGTCACGAGGCGCGCAATCTCCTCCGGGTCGGGGACGAAATCGTTTTCCGGGCGACAGGGATAGTGCACCGCGCGGCCGCGATTGAGCGTCACGGCGGCCGTCCACAGCGGGTAGTCGGGACTCGGGACCAGCACCTCGTCGCCATCGTTGAGCAGCGCCCGCAGGCTGAGGTCGATCAGCTCGCTCACACCGTTGCCGATGAACACCTCCTCGGCCGTCACGCCGCTGATGCCGCGCGCCTGCTGCTGCATGACCACCGCTTCGCGCGCCGGGAAGATGCCCTTCTGGTGGCAGTAGCCCTCGGCTTGCGCGAGGTTCTCGATCATCGCCAGCCGCATGGTCTCGGGGGTGCGCAGGCCGAAGGCCCGCGGATTGCCGATGTTGAGCGAGACGATCTCGTAGCCCTGGCGTTCGAGCTCGTGCGCGCGCCGCGCGAGGCGCCCGCGGATCTCGTAACGTACGTGCCGCAGGCCCTCGCTCGGGCGGAAACCGGGCTCGCTTTGCATGCCGGCAAGAATATCGCAAGTGACGGCGGAGTCTTCGGGCCGATCGCGCAGACTGTGACCGAAACGCAGCGCCATGGCGGTCCGCGCCGCGCCGTGCGGCCGAAGTGCTCGGTACGCCCGGCGCCCTATGCGAGCTCACGCCAGCGAAGACAGGCGATGCCCTCCCCCGTCGCCGGCTCTTCCCAGCTGGGCACGCGCTCGGCGCAGAGCGGCTGCGCGTGCGGGCAGCGGGTGCGATAGACGCAGCCGCTCGGCGGGGCGAGCGGTGACGGGGGCTCGCCGCTGCGCACCGCGTTGAGGCGCGCCGGCTGGACGTCGGGATCCGCGCTCGGGATGGCCTCGAGGAGCTCGCGGCTGTAGGGATGGCGGGGAGCGCTGTAGAGCGCTGCGGACGGTGCGAGCTCCATCATGTGCCCGAGGTAGAGCACCATGACACGCGCGCACAGCTGCCGCACCAGCGCGAGATTGTGGCTGATGAAGAGCAAGGCCATCTGCGATGAGGCCCGAAGAGCGGCGAGCAGCGTGACGATCTGCTGCTGTGTCGGCAGATCGAGCGCGCTCAGCGGCTCATCGCAGACCAGCAGCTTCGGCCGCAGAACCATGGCGCGGGCGATCCCGACACGCTGACACTGACCGCCGCTCAGCTCATGCGGGTAGCGCCCGGCGAGCTCGACGCCGAGTCCCACGCGCGCGAGCGTCGCGAGCACCTCGGCGAGGCGCGAGCGCGCATCGAGGGCGCGCTCGTGCACCCGCAGCGGTTCGCCGACGATCTCCGCGACCGTCATGCGCGGGTCGAGGCTGCCGAGCGGATCCTGGAATATGAGCTGCAGGTCGCGGCGCAGCGCGCGCAGCGCAGCCGGCGCAAGCTCCGCGGGCGCGCGGCCGAGCCACACGACGCGCCCGCTCGTGGCGCGCAGCAGCTGCAGCGCCGCCCGCGCGAGCGTCGACTTGCCGCAGCCCGACTCGCCGACGATCCCGAGCGAATCCCCGGCACGCAGCTCGAGGCTCACCCCCGAGAGTGCGGCGAGGCGCGCCGGCGCACCGAACCACCCGCGCCGGACGCCGAACTCCACGCTGAGGTCGGTCACCGCGAGCACCGCCGCTCGGCCCTCATCGTGCGCTGCTCCCGAGGGCGCTCGGATCGCGGTGCCGTCGGTCGGCGCGGCGTACGCCGGCGCGGATTCACTCGCCGTGAGCCCAGCGGCCGTATCCTCCAGTCGCCGGGCGTCCTGCACCAGGCTGCGGGTGTAAGGATCCTGCGGGGCTTTGAGCACGCGTGCCGCCGGGCCGATCTCGACTACACGGCCGCGGCGCATCACCGCCACACGGTCGGCGAGCCCGGCGACGGCGCCGAGATCATGGGTAATGAGAACCAGGGCCATTCCACGCTCGCGCTTGAGCTCGGCGAGCAGGGCGAGGATCTGCGCCTGGATGGTGACGTCGAGCGAGGTGGTCGGCTCATCGGCGATGAGCAGCGGCGGGTCGCTCGCGAGCGCGAGCGCGATCATCACCCGCTGGCGCATGCCGCCGGAGAGCTCATGGGCATACTGCCCGAAGCGCTCGGCGGGATCGGTCACGTGCACACGCTTGAGGAGCGCCAGCGCGCGCTCGCGTGCGGCGGCCGCACTGAGCGACGCATGGCGCAAAAGCACCTCGGTGAGCTGCGCGCCGACGGTCAGGTGCGGCGTGAGGGAGGTCATCGGATCCTGGAACACCATGCCGATGCCGGCGCCGCGTACCCGATCGAGCGCCGCCGGAGCCAGAGTCAGGAGCTCGCTCTCCGCAAAGCGCGCACTGCCAGAGGCCCGGCCGTTCGCCGCGAGCAGCCCCAGCACGGCGAGAAACACCTGGCTCTTGCCGGCGCCCGATTCGCCCACCACGCCGAGGCACTCCCCGCGCGCGACGCAGAGTGTCACGTCCTGCGCAGCGACGACCAGCCCCTGTGGCGTGTCGAACGTAACGCCGAGCCGCGCGAGGCGCAGCACCGCCGGCGCGCCCTGCGGCGTCTCAGCGCTCGCGGGGGTCGAGGGCATCGCGCAGGCCATCGCCGAGCAGGTTCAGAGCGAGGAGCAGCGCCACCAGGAACGCCGCCGGCAACAGCAGCATCCACGGGGCGGACTCCATCTCCTGCGCCCCGACGTAGATGAGGTTGCCGAGACTCGCACGCGGCTCCTGGACGCCGACACCGAGAAATGAGAGGAAGCTCTCGGAGAGGATCATCTGCGGAATGATGAGCGTTGCGTAGACCGCAACCGGACCGAGCACGTTCGGCAGCACGTGCCGCAGCAGGATGTCGCGAGGGGCAACGCCGCCCGCGCGCGCGGCCTCGATGAATTCGCGCCGCTTGAGCGCGAGCGTCTGGGCACGCACGATGCGTGCGGTGGTGAGCCAGCCGACCGCGCCGAGCGCGAGCAGCAGCACCACGATGTTGTCGCGTGGGAACAGGCTCGTGAGAATGATCACGACGAACAGATACGGGAGCGAGTACAGCACGTCGACGAAGCGCATCATCCAGCCATCGGTGCGCCCACCGGCGAAGCCGGCCACGGCGCCCCACAGCACGCCGATCATCAGGCTCACCACGCTCGCGAGCATGCTGATGAGGAGGGACAGCCGCACGCCGGCGAGTGTGCGCACGAAGAGGTCGCGGCCCAGGCGGTCGGTGCCGAACCAATGCCCCGCAGTGAGCGCCGGAGGCTGCGCCAGGTGCTGCCAGTCGAGACTGTCGTAACTCCAGGGGGTGAGAAGCGGCGCCACCACGGCGAGCAGCGTCACGGCGGCGAGGATCGCGAGCGCGGCCACCACCTGCTGATTGCTGCGCAGACGCCGCGCCGCCTCGCTCCACAGCCCCTGCGGAGCGGCGGCTCGCTCACTCATGCCGCGCGCCCGGGTCGAGCCAGCCGTAGGCAAGATCGGCGAGCAGGTTCAGGACCAGCGTGAGTGTGCCATACACGACGACCATACCCATGACGAGCGGATAGTCACGATCGATTGCACCCTGTACGAGAAAGCGCCCGGTCCCGGGCAGTGCAAACACCGCCTCGACCACCAGTGATCCGGTGACGATGAAGGCGATCGCCGGCCCGAGGTAGCTCACCACCGGCAGCAGCGCCGGGCGCAGTGCGTGGCGCAACAGCACGCGCGCGGCGCCGAGCCCGCGCGCCCGGGCGGCGCGCACGAACGGCGCGCGCAGCACCTCGAGGAGACTGCCGCGCATGAGTCGCGCCAGATACGCGGCCACTGGCAGCGCCAGTGTGAGGAGCGGCAACACCAGGTAGCGCGGCGCGCCGTGCTCCCATCCTGCCACCGGGAGCCAGCGCAACCACACCCCGAACACGAGCGCGAGCAGCGGCCCGACGACGAAGCTCGGCAGTGCGATCCCGAGCGCCGTGAAGAGCGCGAGCGAGAGATCGGCGCGCGGTGAGCGCCACACGGCGGCGAGGATGCCGGCCGGAATTCCGATGACGAGCGCGAGGGCGATCGCGCACACGCCGAGCGTCGCAGACAGCGGCAGCCCCTGCCCGATCAGCTCGCTCACCGTGAAGTCGCGCTGGCGGAGCGAGGGGCCGAAATCCCCCCGCATCAGCGCCCCGAGGTAGCGCAGGTACTGCACGGGAAGCGGCTGATCGAAGCCATAGAGCCGCTCGAGGTTGGCGCGCACCGGGGCGCTGAGCGACTGCTCCTGGTCGAAGGGTCCGCCGGGCGCGAGGCGGATGATGGCGAATGAGACGGTGACGATGACGAGCAGCGTCGGAACGATTCCGGCGAGGCGACGCAGCGCGTAGCTCAACATGCGGCGACTTTAGGTAGACGGTGCGCAATCCGTCAACGCCGCGGCACGTCCCGTCAACACCCGGGGAGCGCTGCCGCTATACTGGCCGCCCCCTGCCCCTGCCGGGCGCTAGCGGCGAGCCAAGCGAAAATGAAGCGCATCCTGGTCGGTATCAAGCGCGTCGTGGACTACAACGTGCGCATCCGCGTCAAGCCGGACGGCAGCGGCGTCATCACCGACGGGGTGAAGATGAGCATCAATCCCTTCGACGAGATCGCGCTCGAGGAGGCGCTGCGCATCAAGGAGCGCGGTGCGGCCGAGGAGGTCGTGGTCGCGACCGTGGGACCGGCCGACTGCCAGCAGCAGCTGCGCACCGCGCTCGCCATGGGCGCCGATCGCGCGCTGCACGTCGTGGCCGATGGCGTCGTCGAGCCGCTGGTCGCGGCACGTGCGCTGCTGAAGCTGATCGAGCGCGAGCAGCCGCTGCTCGTCATCCTCGGCAAGCAGGCGATCGATGACGACAACGGCCAGACCGGCCAGGTGCTCGCGGCGCTGTGGAACCGGCCGCAGGCCACCTATGCCTCGAAGCTCGAGCTCACCGGGGAAAGCGCACGCGTCACGCGCGAGGTGGACGCGGGGCTCGAGACGCTCGAAGTCGATCTGCCCGCGGTGATCACCACCGATCTGCGGCTGAACGAGCCGCGCTCCGTGAAGCTGCCGGACATCATGAAGGCGAAGAAGAAGCCGCTCGACACCCTCACCCTGAGCTCACTCGGCGTCGAGCAGCGCCAGCAGCTGAAGCTGCTGCGCTTCGAGCCGCCCCCGCAGCGGCAGAAGGGCGTGCGGGTGAAAGACGCCGCGGAGCTCGTCGACGCGCTCAAACGGAAGGGCCTGCTGTGAGTGCCAGCATTCTCATCGTTGCCGAGCACGACGGCGCGCGTCTCAACCCCGCTACTGCCAAGTGCGTCAGCTGCGCGCGCACCCTCGCAGACGCGGAGATTACCGTGGTGGTGTGCGCCGCGGATGCGGCAGCGGTCGCCGCCCAGGCCGCGCAGCTCGCCGGTGTCAGCCGCGTGCTCACCGTCGAGAACCCGGCCAACGCCCACGCACTGGCCGCGGTGCTCGCCCCGCAGGTGGTGGCGCTGGCTGCGCCCTTCACGCATCTGCTCGGACCCTCGACCACCTTTGGTAAGGACCTCATGGCGCGCATCGCCGGGCTCCTCGACGCTCCGCAGGTGAGCGACATCATGGCGATCGAGAGCGCCACGCGCTTCCGTCGCCCCATCTACGCCGGCAACGCCATCCTCACCGTGGAATCGAGCGCCCCGAAGGTCGTGGGTACGGTGCGCATCGCCTCGTTCGAGGCGACGGGCGGCGGCGGCTCGGCAGCGATCGAGAAGGCCGCGGC
>DATIZW010000220.1:0-16373 GCA_035516875.1 Steroidobacteraceae bacterium | reverse complement strand
GAGCAGCCCCACGGGCTGCGCCTTGCCGACCGCGAGGAGTGTGACCGACTGCGCACTCCTTCCGGCGTCTTGGGCGGCCCGTGCGATGCGCTCCCGGACCTCGCGCACCGCCGCGGCCAAATTCTGCGGACTCATTAACATATTGGATGTGTGAGCCCTTTATACTGCCAGCGCGTTCGGGGCGCAGGCTTGGCTACTCGCTTTCCCTGTGCCGCGCGCCCGTCCCCCAGGGAGCCTCAATGGCCGTCGATATCGCGCAACTGCTGGCCTTCGCCGTCAAGAACAACGCCTCGGACCTGCATCTGTCGTCCGGTGTGCCGCCGATGATCCGCGTCGACGGGGATATGAAGCGCATCAACATGCCGCCGCTGTCGCACAAGGAAGTGCACTCCATGGTGTACGACATCATGAACGACAAGCAGCGCAAGGCATATGAGGAGTTCTTCGAGACCGACTTCTCCTTCGAGATTCCGAAGCTGGCGCGCTTTCGCGTCAACGCCTTCAACCAGAACCGCGGCGCCGGCGCGGTGTTCCGCAACATTCCTTCGGTGATCCTCTCGCTGGATGACCTGGTGGCGCCGAAGATCTTCCGCGACCTCTGCATGCTGCCGCGCGGACTCGTGCTCGTCACGGGTCCCACGGGCTCGGGCAAGTCGACCACGCTCGCCGGCATGGTGAATCACTGCAACGACAACCGTCCCGACCACATCATCACCATCGAGGACCCGATCGAGTTCGTGCACGAGTCCAAGCGCTGTCTGGTCAACCAGCGCGAGGTGCACCGCGACACGCTCGGCTTCAGCGAGGCGCTGCGCTCGGCGCTGCGCGAGGACCCCGACGTCATCCTGGTCGGCGAAATGCGCGACCTGGAGACCATCCGCCTGGCGCTCACCGCCGCCGAGACCGGACACCTGGTGTTCGGCACGCTGCACACCTCATCGGCCGCCAAGACCATCGACCGCATCGTCGACGTCTTCCCCGGGGAGGAGAAGGACATGGTGCGCTCGATGCTGTCGGAGTCACTGCGGGCGGTGATCTCGCAGACGCTGCTGAAGAAGAATGGTGGCGGACGTGTTGCGGCGCACGAGATCATGATCGGCACGCCGGCGATCCGCAACCTCATCCGCGAGGGCAAGATCGCGCAGATGTACTCGTCCATCCAGACCGGCGGCGCCCAGGGCATGCAGACCCTCGACCAGTGCCTGACGGAGCTGGTTGCCAAGGGTATCGTTAGCAAGGAAGAGGCGCGCTACAAGGCGCAGAACAAAGACGCGCTGTGAAGAGCGCCAAGGGCGAGTAGACATGGATCGCGATCAAGCCATCAAGCTGATGCAGGACCTGCTGCGGCGGGTCACCGAGAAGAAGGCCTCGGACCTCTTCATCACCGCGGGGTTCCCGCCGGCCATCAAGATCGACGGCGAAATCCGCCCGCAGTCGGAGCGTGCCCTCACTGCCGAGCAATCGGCCACACTGGTGCGCGCCATCATGAACGACCGTCAGACCAAGGAATTCGACGCCACCAAGGAATGCAACTTCGCGATCGCCCCGCCGGGCATCGGGCGTTTTCGCGTCAGCGCCTTCGTGCAGCAGGCGGCGATCGGCTGCGTCATCCGTCTGATCAACGCCAAGATCCCGACCTTCGAGGAGCTGGAACTGCCGCCGATCCTCAAGGAGGTGGTGCTGTCCAAGCGCGGGCTGGTGATCATCGTCGGCGGCACCGGCTCGGGCAAGTCCACCACGCTCGCGGCGATGGTCGGTTATCGCAACGAGAAGACCCGCGGGCACATCGTTACCATCGAGGACCCGGTCGAATACGTGCATACCCACAAGGGCTGCGTGATCACGCACCGCGAGGTGGGTGTGGACACCGAGAGCTGGCAGGCGGCGCTAAAGAACACGCTGCGTCAGGCGCCCGACGTGATCCTGATTGGCGAGATCCGCGACCGCGACACCATGGAGTACGGCATCCAGTTCTCCGAGACCGGTCACCTGGTGCTCGCCACGCTGCACGCCAACAGCGCCAACCAGGCACTCGATCGCATCATCAACTTCTTCCCCGACGAGCGCCGCGACCAGCTGCTCATGGACCTGTCGCTCAACATCCGCGCGCTGGTATCGCAGCGCCTGGTGCCGCGCGAGTCCGGTGCCGGGCGCATCGCGGCGATGGAGATCATGCTCAACTCGCCGCTCATCCAGGACCTGATCTTCAAGGGCGAGGTCGCCAAGATCAAGGAAGTGATGTCGCGCTCGACGCGCCTCGGCATGAAGACCTTCGACCAGGCGCTGTTCGAGCTGTACGAGACCGGCTTCATCTCCTACGAGGACGCGCTGCGCAACGCCGACTCCAAGAACGAGCTGCGGCTGCGCATCAAGCTCGACAGCAAGCGTGAGCAGAAGAACGTCGACGATGGCGGTGCCCTGAGGATCGTCGAGGAAGAGCAGGGCCGCAGCCTGTGAAAGCGGCCGGCGACGTGAAGACACGCGAGGAACTCGAGGCCACCGGCCCGAACCCGGTATTCAGCAGCGACGCGGTGACGGCGGCGGTGACCGCACGCCATCCGACGCTCAACACCAAGCCGCTGTTCAAGCTGATGGTGGAGAAGAAGGCCTCCGACCTGTTCTTCACCTCGAACGCTCCCATCAAGATCAAGATCGAGGGGCAGATCCTGCCGGTCAACAAGCAGGTGCTGACCCCGGAGACGGTGCGCCAGACCGCCTTCGCGATCATGTCGCCGGAGCAGCGCGAGCACTTCACGCAGGAGTGGGAGCTCGATTTTGCCGTTTCCGAGCCCGGGCTCGGACGCTTCCGCGTCAACGTTTTCATGCAGCGCGGTTTCCCCGCCATGGTGATGCGCTACATCACCGCCGACATGCCGCGCCTCGATTCGCTCGGACTGCCCGAGGTGGTCGGCGAGCTGACGCTGTTCAAGCGCGGCCTGCTCCTCATGGTGGGCGCCACCGGCTCGGGCAAGTCCACCACGCTTGCGGCGATGATCAACTACCGCAACGAGAGCGCCTCCGACCATATCGTCACCATCGAGGACCCGATCGAGTTCCTGCACACCAACAAGCGCTCGATCGTCAACCAGCGCGAGGTGGGACTCGACACCAAGAGCTATGCGCGCGCGCTGCGCGGCGTGGTGCGCGCGGCGCCCGACGTCATCCTGATCGGCGAGATCCGCGACAAGGAGGGCATGGAGGCGGCGATCCACCTCGCCGGCACCGGCCACCTGGTGCTCGCCACGCTGCACGCCAACAACTGCGCGGAATCCCTCGACCGCATCATCAACATGTTTCCGCGCGAGCAGCACAACCAGATATTTCTCGACCTGTCGCAGTATCTGCGCGCCATCATGGCGCAGCGCCTGGTGATGGGTAAGGACAACCGCCGCGTCGCCGCGGTGGAGATCATGATCAACACCCCGCACATCGCCACGCTCATCAAGAAAGGCGACGTGGTGTCGATCAAGGAAGCCATCCACACCTCGAGCGACCAGAGCATCCAGAGCTTCGACTCCGCGCTCCACACCCTCTTCAAGCAGGGACGCATCGGCCTCGAGGAAGCGCTCGCCAACGCCGATTCGCGCGCCAACCTCGAGGCCAAGATCAACTTCGGTTAGCGCCCGGCTGGCGCCGCGGCCGCAACGGGGCTCAGAACACCGTGTAGGCGTCGAACACCGGGCCGTCCACGCACACCCGCTTCATGGCGGCACCCGCCCCGGTACGCACCAGCACCGTGCATCCCGCGCAGCCGCCCACCGCGCACGCCATGAACTCCTCGAGCGACACCTGGCAGGGCAGGTGGTAGCGCCGCGCGAGCTGGGTGCTCGCCGCGAGCATCGCGGTCGGCCCGCAGGCGAAGATCTCGACCTGCGCGAGCTCGGCCTGCGTGAGCGACTCGAGCCAGGCAGCGGCGAGCTCGGTGACGAAACCGGGAAAGCACCCGGGAAAGTCCGCGCAGCTGGCGAGCCGGCACGGCACACCCCACTCCTCGAGCAGTGGCAGGCAGGCGATGCAGCCCGCGGGGATGCCCGGGACGATGATCGCCGACGGCCGCGTGCGAAAGGGGAACGGCACCTCCGATCCCATGAGCACCAGCGGCTTCCAGCCACCCTGCGTGGCGAGCCGCTCGGCGAGAAACACCATCGGTGGAATGCCCACCCCGCCGCCGAGCAGCACTACGCGCGGCCGCTCGGCCTGCACGGCGAAGGGCCGCCCGATCGGGCCGAGGAGGCTCAGCTCGTCCCCGGTCTTGCGCGCAGCGAGCGCGTGCAGCCCGGCGCCCACCACCTTGTAGAGCAGCTCGATCCAGCCGGCGGCGGCGTTCGCCCGCATGATCGACAGCGGTCGGCGCATCGGGATCGCGGCATCGCAGGTGAGGTGCACGAAGGTTCCCGGCTCGGCCCGCGCGGCGCACTTCGGCGCGGCGAGGCGCAGCACGAATTGCTCGGCGTCGTAGGCGAGCTGCGAGATGACCCGTGCCTTCTCCAGGAAGATCGTGCCGCGCTCGGCGCGCGTCATGCGCCACCGCCGCGCGTGGTAAGCACCTGCGCGAGTACCGCCATGCGTACGGCGACGCCATTGCGGACCTGGTCGCGGATCACCGATTGCGGGCCATCGGCGACGTCGGAGGCGATCTCGACGCCGCGATTCATCGGCTGCGGGTGCATGACGATCGCGTCGGGGCGCGCCAGCGCCAGCCGCTCACGTGTCAGTCCCCAGGCGGCGAAATAGCGTGCGCCGTCGGGCAGGTCGGCCTCCGACATGCGCTCTTTCTGGATGCGCAGCATCATGACGACGTCGGCGCCCTCGAGTGCACTCGCGAGACGCGTGTGACGGGTGCAGCCGGCGAATTCGCCGCGCTCCGGCATCAGCGCCGGCGGGGCGGCGAGACGCAGATCGCTCACGCCGAGCGTGGCGAAGGCATGCCAGGCGGAGCGCGCCACGCGCGAGTGGCGCACGTCGCCGACGATCGCCACGGTAAGGCCCGCGAAGCGCTGCTTGCGTTGATACACCGTGAGCGCATCGAGCAGTCCCTGCGTCGGATGCGAGACGTGCGCCTCGCCGGCCGAGAGCACGCTCACGTGGGGGGCGACGTGCGCGGCGACCAGCCCGGGTACACCGGCTTCGGCATCGCGGATGACGAAGGCATCGACGTGCAGCGACTCGAGCGTGTAGACGGTGTCGAGCATGCTCTCGCCCTTGATGCGCGAGGACAGCTGCACCTCGAGATTCACCACCTGCGCTGCGAGGCGTTTGGCGGCGAGCTCGAAGCTCACGCGCGTACGTGTCGAGGGCTCGGTGAACAGATTGGCGACGGTGGCTCCGGCGAGCGCCTGGCTCGTCGCCGGCTTTGCCCCCAGCGGGCGCACGAAGCTCTGCGCCTGCTCGAGCAGCCGCTCGGTCTGCGCCTTCGGCAACGTCTCGAGTGTCAGCAGATGACGCAACGAGCCGTCAGCGCGCAGCTGCTCAGTCATGGCTCCTCGTCCCCTCGCCCCGCAGGAAGCGCCCGAGAATCACCGCGGCGGCGGCGCTGTCGATGTCGGCGCGCCGCACGCGCCGCCGCCGCTGCCCGCTCGCGCGCTGGCTCTTGAGCGCCGCGCCCGCCTCGAGGGACGAGTAGCGCTCGTCGACCAGCTGCACGGGTAGGGCAAAGCGGCGCCCGAGCTCCCCGGCGAAGCCGCGTGCGGCGTGGGTGAGCGCGCTTTCGCTGCCGTCGGCACTATACGGCGCCCCCACCACCAGCAGCGCGGGCGCGAGCACGCGCACCTGCTCCGCGATCGCTTCCCAGTCAGGTCCCGCGCCACCCATCGCAGCCGCCGCGCGCGGTGCCGCGGCCCCGGTGAGGGTGTCACCCGAGGCGATGCCAATACGTTTCAGTCCGAAGTCAAAGGCGAGGACTATCTTGGCCGCCGTCATGCGCAGAAGCGGCGGGCGGGCCCCTCAGGCATGTCCGGCCTCGGTGCTGAGCCGATCGATGTCGACCCCGAGCAGCCGCCAGGCGCCCGCCCAGCGCTGCTCGAACGGCAGCTCGAAGACGACGCGCGGATCGACCGGCATCGATGCCCAGGCATTGTCCTTCAACTCGCGCTCGAGCTGTCCGGACTCCCATCCCGCATAGCCGAGCGCGATGAAGGCGTCCGAGGGCCCCTCGCCGCGCGCCATGGCGGCGAGCACGTCACGCGAGGTCGTGACCTGGATGGTGTCGGAGACGCGGTGGGTGTGGTCCCACTGTCCGCCCGGGCGGTGCAACACGAAGCCGCGGTCGGTGTGCACTGGCCCGCCGCGCAGCACCGGCTGTGCCGCGATGTGCTCCGAGGAGGGCTCGAGCTTCATCTGCGAGAGCACGTCCGAGAGCCTCATCGGCAGCGGCTTGTTGAGCACGATGCCGAGCGCCCCCTTGTCGGTGTGCTCGCAGATGATGGCCACGGTCTGCGCGAAGTTCGGATCCGCGAGCTGCGGCATGGCAATCAGCAGGTGGTTGGTGAGGCTGCCGCCGTCGGTGTCTGCTAAGGGACGCGTCGCCGCCGCTTCCTCCGTCGGATTGCTCAGCGAGCTGTGCTTGCCGGCCATGTCGGCAGTATGGGCATGGCGCGGACGACTCTCAAGGAGCCGTTGATACGGTCGCGCCGCCCATGCGGCCGCCGGAAAACTGCCACTCGTAGGCAAAGTGCAACACGTGATACTGCGCAGCAAGCTCGGGCGGGAAGGGATCAAACGGACTTGCCAGCTTCAGCGTGGCGAGCGCCGCCTGGTCGAGCTCCTGGTCGCCGCTCGAGCGGCGGATCTCGGCAGTCGCGATCGAGCCGTCTGCCATGATCGCCACCGAGACCAGCGGACTGTACCGGGCGGTGGTGGTACGGGCGGCGGTGGGGAAGTTGACGGTGCCGATGCGCTCGACTTTGCGCCGCCACGCATCGAGGTAGGGCGCCAGCGTCGCAATGCGCGTATCTGGTGTGATCCACAGCTCGTCGCGGTTCGGCCCGCGTAACTCGACCGGCCCCTGCTCGTCCGCGGGGCCGGGCTGCGCAGGCGGCGGCTGATCGAGCAGCAGCGGCCGGTTGTGCTCGACGCCGCTGCTGCCCTCGTCGGCGACATAACGCACGACGGTGTTCCAGCCGCTGGTGGTCAGTACGCGCTCGGCGCTCCCGCCCGCGCGATCGCCGCTGGCGGCGAGCGTGTTGCCCTCGGGCGTGCCGGCGTGCTGCGGCAGCGGGACGCTCGAGGCGCGGTTGTGCGGCTTCTTCGGCCGGCGCGTGTTGCCGGAACCGAGCTGCGTGCGCTGCGCGAGGTAGGTCGCGGTGGGGTTCTTGTCCGCCTCGGGCAGCTCATCGGAGACGAGCAGAACCTCGAGCCCGGGTGCGGAGTCCTTGTCGCCGCTCGTGGCGCCGAAGGTGAGCCCGACGATGATGAGCCCATGCAGGAGCGCGGCTAGAAACGCCATGGTGAGCAAGCGGTCCCAGACCGGCGCGTCCCCCTCCCGCAGCATGAGCGCGCGACGTGGCATACGCAGCTTCAGCCGGCGGCCGTGCCAGCCGGCGGGCTCGCGGTGGCCGGGGTCTCGGGGGCGCTCGGGGCATCCGGGGCGGTCGGGGCAGCGGCCGGGGCGCCGGGGGAAACCGCGGTCGGCGGCCCCGCGCGGCCCGGCGCCGCAGCGCGCGAGGCGGCGCTCAGCCGTCGCTCGATGGCCGCGATCAGCAGGTCCGCGATATGGATGCCGAACTGCTTGTCGAGCTCGCGGATACCGGTCGGGCTCGTGACGTTGATCTCCGTCACGAATCCGCCGATCACGTCGAGGCCGACGAACATCATCCCCTTCGCCGCAAGCGCCGGACCTATCTGCCCGGCGAGCCAGCGGTCGCGCTCGTTCAGCGGCCGCCCGACGCCGCGGGCGCCGGCGGCGAGATTGCCGCGGTGGTCGTCGCCGGAGGGCATGCGGGCGAGGGCATACGGCATCGGCACGCCTTCAACCAGCAGCACCCGCGCATCGCCGGTCTTGGCGATCTCCGGGAGATAGCGCTGCACGATGGCAAAACGCGTCCCGTACTCGGTGAGGGTCTCGAACACCACGCGCGCGTTGCGGTCGTCCTTATCCAGCACGAAGATCGAGCGCCCGCCCATGCCGTGCAGGGGCTTCACGACCACCTTGCCGTGCTCGCGCATGAAGCCGCCCATCTCCGCCATGTCCCGCGTGATCAGCGTGGGGGCGCAGCACTGCGGGAACCAGGCCGTATAGACCTTCTCGTTGATGTCACGCAGGCCCTGGGGCCGGTTGACCACCAGCACGCCCGTGCTCTCGGCGCGCTCGAGGATGTAGGTGCTGTAGATGTACTCGGTGTCGAACGGCGGGTCCTTGCGCATCAGCAGGCAGTCGAGGGCGCCGAGCGGCGCAAGCACCGCCGGCCCCAGCGTGAACCAGTCGGCCGGGTCGGCCCGCACGGTGAGCGCCCGCATGTATCCGAAGGCCACCCCGTCGCGCAGCAGCAGGTCGCGCTGCTCGAGGTAGGCAAGCTCGAAGCCCCGCGCCTGTGCCGCGAGCAGCATCGCCAGCGTCGAATCCTTCGCGTAGGTGATGGCGCCGATCGGATCCATGACGACGCCCAGGCGTTTCGGAGTGGCCATTGGCGCGATTATGCTCGTCGGCGGCGCGAATATGTCTGCCGAGCGTCCGGCAGGCGATTTGGGGGCGTGCGGCTTCTTCGAAAAACGTGACGCGCGTGGCATAGCAGGGGGTGTACCGATATGTTAAAACCACGCGCTGCGCTTGCCCGTGCGCCGGGGGGCCCGCGAAACTACGCGGCTCGTGTGGAGAGTGCGCGCCGTCGCTGGCGCGAGCCTTGGGTTTCGCGAAGCCTCGTCAGTGCCCCGCTACGCGCAGGCGTGGCCAGAGCGTCCGTGCGCCCATCATCGCCGCTTTGTCTTTAGGAAGGAGTCCTCCGATCGTGAACGGCAACGCGAAACTCCAGGGCCTCAAGGTACTCGTCATCGACGACAGCAAGACGATCCGGCGCACCGCCGAGACGCTGCTCGCGAAAGAGGGCTGCGAGGTCTACACCGCGATCGACGGGTTTGACGCGCTCGCCAAGATCGCCGACCACCAACCCGACATCGTGTTCGTCGACATCATGATGCCGCGCCTCGACGGCTACCAGACCTGCTCACTGATCAAGCACAATAAGGTGTTCCGCTCCATTCCCGTCATCATGTTGTCTTCCAAGGACGGGCTGTTCGATCGCGCGCGCGGCCGTATCGTGGGCTCGGAGCACTACCTCACCAAGCCCTTCACCAAGGACGAGCTGCTCTCGGCGATCGAGACCCACATCGGGAGATGATGGTCATGCCCCTGATCCTGATCGTTGACGACTCACCGACCGAGCTGCACGTCATGCAGAAGGCGCTCGAGAAGCACGGTTACCGCACCGCCGCGGCCGCCGACGGCGCCGAAGGGGTGCGCCTGGCGCGCGAGATGAGTCCCGATCTGATCTTCATGGACATCGTCATGCCGGGCATGAACGGTTACCAGGCGACGCGTGCGTTGGCGAACGACCCGCGTACGCGCACCATCCCCATCATCATGGTCACCTCCAAGGGGCAGGAGACCGACAAGATCTGGGGCCTGCGACAGGGAGCGATCGATTACATGGTGAAGCCGGTTTCTCCCGATCAACTGGTCGCCAAGGCGCAGGCGACCCTGTCCTCGTGAGCGCCGGCGCTCAGGTGCCACACTTGCGCGGACTTACCTCATGAGCGCCCCGTCCGACTCCGCCGACGTCGAGCTGCGGTCGCTGCGCGACCGTCCGTTCGAGCTGCTCGCGGAGCTCGAGCGGCGCGGCCGCGCCGTCTCCGCGCAGGTGAGCCAGGAAGCCGCCGGCGGGCGCGAATGGGTGGGCGTTGCGCTGCGCATGGCGGGCGACCTGTACCTGGCGGCGCGCGAGGAGACTCGCGAGGTGCTCGGGGTACCGGCGAGCACCACGCGGGTGCCGGGGGCGAAGGCCTGGATCAAGGGTCTCGCCAACGTGCGCGGCCAGCTGCTGCCGCTCATCGATCTGCGACAGTTCCTCGGCAGCGGCGTCACGCCGATCACCCGCAACACGCGCGTCGTGGTGGTGAACCACCGTGAGATCCCCGCCGGACTTCTGGTCGATGAGGTGCTCGGGTTCCGCCGCTTCGCGGAAAACGAGTTCTCCGGTGACGCCCCGCCCACGGTGGCGCGCTGCGAGCGCTATCTCGCGGGCTCCTTCCGCCGCGGCACCGAGCAGTGGCCGGTGCTGAGCCTGCGCCAGGTGCTCGAGAGTCCCGCGTTCGCGGAGGCGGCCGCATGAGTCGCAGGCGCGCACCGACCGGGCTCGCGCTGCTGCTCGCCGTGGCGGCGCTGCTGCTGGTCGGCAGCGGCGTGGCGTACTACCTGCTGCAGCCGCGTGCGCCGGGTGCCGGCCGTGGCTTGCCGCTCGATGCGCTCTACAGCCTTGCCCTCGATGCCGGCGGTGCCGTGGCCGGAGACAGCGCCGCGCTCGGCCGCTTCCAGCAGAGCCAGAAGACGCTCGAGGAGGCAGCCGGCCGCGATGCCACTGCGCCGTTCGCGAGCGATGCACGCTTCACGCGATTGATGAGCAACGCCAACGCCGTGTTGCATGCGCGGGCGCAGCTGACCGATGCCGCGCTCGCGGCGCGCGACACGGCAACCCTCGTGCCGCGGCTCACCGCCGAGGCCGATGCGCTGGCGGTGAATCTCCCGACGACGCCACCGGGCGCTGCGGCCGGCGCCATCGAGCGCTTCGAGGCGCGCGCACAGCGCCTGCAGCTGGATGTGACCGCGCTCACCCAGGGCGCGGCCGACCCGGTGCAGGCGGCCCAGCGCATCGCCGAGGCGAGCGATTATCTCGGCCAGGTGATCTCGGGGTTCGCCGGCGGCAGCTCCGCGCTCGCCCTGCCGCACGTCACCGCGCCGGAAGGTGCCAAGCACCTCAAGGCGCTCGACACCATCTACACCGAGCTCGCCGCGGCCGCGAAGCGTGCCGTGGCCGCAGCTCCGGCGCTGCCGGCGGCGCAGACCGCCGCGCGCGCCATCGTCGCCGACGCGCGCGATCTCGCCGCGAGCGCCGCCGCCCCGGCGGGCCCCACGGGCCTGCTCGCCGCGCTCCTCACCTGGCTGCCGCTCGCGCTGCTCGTTGCCGGGCTGGCGTTCCTCCTCGCCGGACTGGTCGCCGCGCTGCGCGTGCGCCGCACGGTCGAGCTGCAGCGTCTCTCGGCCGATGAGCAGCGCAAGGAGAGCGACCGCAACCAGCAGGCGATCCTGCGGTTGCTCGATGAGCTCTCGAGCCTTGCCGACGGCGATCTCACGGTGCAGGCGACCGTTACCGAGGACATCACCGGCGCCATCGCCGACTCGATCAACTACGCGGTCGATGCGCTGCGCGGCCTGGTCACCACCATCAACGCCTCCGCCATTCAGCTCGATTCAGCCACCCGGCAGACCCAGGCACTGTCGCAGCATCTCGCCAAGGCCTCGGGAGCGCAGTCGAAACAGATCGCCTCCGCCACCGAGTCTGCGGCGAGCATGGCGGGTTCGGTGGAGGAGGTATCCGGCAATGCCGAGCGTGCCTCCGACGTCGCACGCCACTCGGTGGAGGTCGCGCACAAGGGTGGCGATGCGGTGCGCCGTACCATCGACGGCATGAACACCATCCGCGAGACCATCCAGGAGACCAGCAAGCGCATCAAGCGCCTCGGCGAGAGCTCGCAGGAGATCGGCAACATCGTCGAGCTGATCAACGACATCGCCGAGCAGACCAACATCCTGGCGCTGAACGCCTCGATCCAGTCCTCCATGGCCGGTGACGCCGGGCGCGGCTTTGCGGTGGTGGCCGACGAGGTGCAGCGCCTCGCCGAGCGTGCGGCCAACGCTACCAAGCAGATCGAGGTGCTGGTGCGCACCATCCAGACCGATACCAACGAGGCGGTGGTGTCGATGGAGCGCAGCACCACCGACGTGGTCGGCGGTGCGCTGCTCGCCGAGAACGCCGGTGCGGCGCTCGAGGAGATCGAGCAGGTATCCAACCAGATCGCCAGCCTGGTACAGAACATCTCCGGCAGCGCCCGCCAACAGACCCACGCCGCGCAGAACATCGCCCGCAACATGCAGGTCCTCAAGGAGATCAGCGCCCAGACCGCCGAGTCGACCCATGCGACCTCGATCGCCATCGCCAAGCTCGCCGAGCTCTCCGCCGGACTGCGCAAGTCCGCCGCCGGCTTCCGCCTGCCGGGCAGCGCTGACCGCGCCGGCCAGAGTGGCCACTTCCGGCGACTCGAAGACGCTACCCTTACCACGGCTAAAGTGCGGCAGATCTCCGCACTGGGCGGCTCGTAGACCCCGCAAGCGAAACCTGCATGCCTGAAGTCGCGTCCCAGACATTCGACCTCGTCGGCCGGGAGATCGGCGCTACGCTCGCCGAGGCGCGCGGCGCGCTCGAGAGTTATGTCGAGCAACCCGACAACGCAGCGCTGCTCGAGACCTGCGCGCAGGACCTGCACCAGGTGCAGGGGGTGCTGCGGGTGCTGGAGATCTACGGCGCCGCACTCCTCACCGAGGAGATGGAGCACGTTGCGCAGTACCTGCTCGCCACCCATTCCGAGCGCAAGAGCCAGGCAGAGAGCCTCGATGCGCTGATGCGCGCCATGGTGCAGCTGCCGTCCTACCTCGAGCGCGTGCTCGCCGGGGGACGTGACCTGGCGCTGGTGCTGCTGCCACTGCTGAACGACCTGCGTGCCGTGCGCGGCCACTCGCTGCTCTCGGAAGGCACGCTGCTGCTGCTCAACCTCAAGTCCGACAAGCAGGCCGAGCCGCTGACGGGCGCACCCGGCGAGCCGCCGATGACGGTCGAGCAGTGGGCGCGGCGGCTGCGCGCCCGCTACCAGGTGGGCCTGATCGGGTGGATTCGCGGTGAGCGCGCCGAGCAGAACCTCGAGATCCTCGCCGCGGTAGCCCGCAAGCTCGAGCAGATCGCGACCCGCCAGCCGGTGTTCCAGCTGTGGTGGGTGGTCGGCGCGGTCATCGAGGCGCTGCAGGAGAACGGCCTCGAGAGCGGCCAGTCGGTGAAGCGGCTGCTCGGCCTCGGCGATCGCGAGATCCGGCGTCTGTACGAGCATGGCGAGGCGCGCTATGCGCAGGCGCCGCCCGTCGAGCTGCTCAACAACCTTCTTTACTACGTCGGCCGCTCCGAATCCTCCGGCGGACGGGTGAGTGCGGTGCGCGCCTCGTTCCGCCTCAACGAGCTGTTGCCGGTCGACGAGAGCATCGAGCAGGAGCGCGAGAACCTCTCGGCCCCCTCCGTGAAGCTCATGCAGACGGTGGCCGCGGCGATCCGCGAGGACCTCGGCAAGGTCAAGGACGTACTGGACATCTTCGTGCGCCGCGGCGCGGGGCAGCCGGCCGAGCTTGCCTCGCAGGTGGAGCTGCTGCGCAAGATCGGCGACACGCTCGGGGTGCTCGGCCTGGGCGAGCTGCGCGCCAGCGTGCAGTCCGAGACCGAGCGACTGGGGAAGATCGTCAATGGCACACTGCGCGCCGACGAGGCGACGCTGGTGGACATCGCCGCCACCCTGATCGGCGTCGAGGACAAGCTCGACGACCGCCTCGTAGGCATGATCCTGCCGCCGAAGGATGCGGACCTGCCGCAGCCCGCCGAGGACACCGAGTTCCAGCAGGTGCAGTCGGCGGTGCTGCGCGAGTGCATCGTCAACCTCGCGCGCATCAAGGAGGCCGTGACACAGAGCGTCGGCGGCACGCTCGATGCCGCCGGGTTCGACAGCTGGCAGGACCTGATGCGCGGCATCAAGGCGGGGCTGCTGCTGCTCGGCAAGGGGCGCGCCGTCGACATCATCGAGGCCATCACCGGGCAGCTGAAGCGCGTCATGCAGCCGGGCGTGCACATCCTGCCGCCGGGGTTCGTGGACCGCCTCGCCGATGCCATCGTGAGCGTCGAGTACTACATGGAGACGCTGCAGGCCGGGCGCTCCGACCCCTGGTACATGCTCGACAACGCCCAGGCCTGCGTGCAGGCGCTCGAGGCGCAGCCGACCCCGGTGCCCCCGAGCGTGCCGCCGCTCGACCCGTCCGCCTACGCGCGCACCGTGCAGATCCCGACCACCGCGCATGCCGTGGCGCGCCCGGACGTCGCGGCCGTGGAGGCCGCGGCGCCGACGCTCGCCGCCTCCCCGGCGCCGCGCGCCGCGGCGCGCCCCGAGCACTCCGACCCGGAGCTCATGAAGCTCTTCATCGAGGAGGCCGCCGAGGAGCTCGCCAGGATCCAGCAGTGCTTCCCGGTGTGGCAGCAGAACCCCGCCGAGCGCGACGCGCTGGTCACCGTGCGCCGCTCGTTCCACACGCTCAAGGGCAGCGGGCGCATGGTCGGGGCGCGCGACCTGGGCGAGTTCGCCTGGTCGATCGAGAACCTCGTGAACCGCCTGCTCGACAACACCATCACCCGCTCGCCGGCGATCCTCGAGACGCTGCGCGCGGCGATCGCAGCGCTTCCGGGGCTCATCGAGCAGCTGCGCAGCGGCACCGCGGTGAGCACCGACCTCGCCGCCGTCTCCTCGCGCGCCCACGCGCTCGCGGCCGGGCGCCCGGCCGGCGGCGCCGCCCGCGCCGACGCGGCCGAGGAGGAGCCGGCCGAGGCCGCCGCCGCACCCGCCTCCGGCCCGGCGCCGCGGCCGGTGCCGCCCGCGGCTGCGCCCGCCGCGCGGCCCGCGGCCGCGAGGCCCGCGCCGCCGCCGGCCAAGCCTGCGATTCCCGATGACACGCTGCGCGACATCTACGCGCGCGAGACCGCCGCACACGTCGCGACCGTGCGCGCCTACCTCGCCCGCGAGGCGCAGCTGCCCGAGCCGCACGTGCTGCCCGAGGAGGTGTACCGCGCCTGCCACACGCTCTCGGGCAGCTCGAAGATGGCGCAGGCGCGGCACGGCATCCGCCTCGCCGAGCCGCTCGATCACTGGCTGCGGCGCGCGTTCTCGAGCGGCCTCGGCGTGGCCACCCAGGACCTGGCGCTGCTCGGTGACTGCATGACGGCGATGGAGTCGGTGGCCACGCACCTGGATGAGCCGACCGGCTACTTCGTCAACCACTGGCAGCTGCTCGGGCGCATCGAGCGTGCCGACCGGGCCCTCGAGCAGCGCATCGCCGCCGCCGCGACGCACGCCGCCCCTGCCGCGGGCGCCGCCGAGCCGGCGCCGAGCCCGGAGCCTGCGGACTTCGACCCCGAGGTGGCCGCGATTTTCACCGACGAGGCCACCGAGCTGATCGATGCCTCCGAGCACGCGCTCTCGGACTGGCGCTCCGAGCCCTCCAACGCCGAGTACCGCCTGAGCCTCAAGCGCCCGCTGCACACCCTCAAGGGCGGCGCCCGCATGGCGGGCATCCTGGCGATGGGGGACCTGAGCCACGAGCTCGAGTCGCTCGTCATGCAGGCCGAGAGCGGCAAGATCAACGCCGCGGATGCGCTGTTCGAGGCGATCCAGGCGAGCCTGGACGAGCTCGCGCGCATGCGCGAGCAGGTCGCCAAGGGCCAGCGCGTGGCCCCGCCGCGCGCGATGATCGCGCGCCTGCAGGCACTGGCACGGGGTGAGGCCGCGCCGGCGGCCGCCGCAGCCCCCGCACCGCTCCCGGCGCCGGAGCCGGTCGCCCCGGCCCCGCCGCCTGCACCGCCGCCGGCGGCGGCCGTGGCGGTCCCCGAGCCGCCGCCCGAAGAGGAGATCGTGCTGAGCTCGGAGCCCGAGCCTGCCGCGCACGAGGAGATCGTGCTGTCCTCCGCCGGCGAGGGCACCGACACCGCGCTGCGCCAGCTCAATGCCGAGCTGCTCGCGGCCGGCGCCGAGGCGCCGGCGCCCGAGCCCGAGCAGGCCCGCGCCGCGCCCGCGGCCCATGCCGCGGAGCCCGCCCCCGAGGCCGCCGCCGAAGGGGCCCCCGAGGCGACCTTCATCGGCATCTCCCCGTTCGTGAAGCGTGCGCCCGAGCCTGCGCGCGCCGAGGACGCCCCGGCCGTGCCGCTGCCGGTGCCGCCCGGACGCGAGCCCGTCCCCACCGGCGAGCGCGTCGAGATGGCGCGCGTGGACGCGGAGCTGCTCGATCAGCTGCTCAACATCTCCGGCGAGGCGAGCATCGCCCGCGCGCGGCTCGAGCAGCAGCTCGGCTCGTTCGACTTCAACCTCGGCGAGCTGTCGCGCACCGTCACGCGCCTGAAGGAGCAGCTGCGGCACCTCGAGATCGAGACCGAGGCGCAGATCCTGCACAAGCACGAGGACGAGGGCGGCTCGCACCGCAGCGACTTCGATCCGCTCGAGCTCGACCGCTACTCCTCCATCCAGCAGTACTC
>DATIZW010000219.1:0-18871 GCA_035516875.1 Steroidobacteraceae bacterium | reverse complement strand
TGGGCGCGCGGCGCCGGCGGTCGCGGCCGCTATTGCGGCGCGCGCCGCTGCGCGCCCGCATCGCGCGCATCACCCGTCCAGTTCGGGCGCGCCCGCCACGAGCTCCGCAGAGCCGCGACCCTCGGCGGAAAGCTCCTCATCATCGTCGCCTCCCTCCTCGGCCTCGCCGGCGGCGGCCTCGCCGGCCGCGCCCGGGAGCGCGACCGCGCTCTCGGGGGCCTGCGCGCCGGCGCCGCCACGCTCATCCCCGATGCCACCCTCGGCGGCGAGCGCCAGCTCCAGACTGACGTCGCCCATTGCGGTGAGCTCGGCCAGCGGCGGCAGCTCGTCGAGGCTCTTGAGCCCGAAGTAGTCGAGGAATTCGCGCGTGGTGCCGAGCAGCTCCGGGTGCCCGGGGACGGCGCGGTGACCGACGACACGCACCCAGTTGCGCTCGATCATGGTACGGATGATGTTGGGGTTGACGGCGACGCCGCGCACCGCCTCGATCTCGGCGCGGGTGATCGGCTGGCGGTAGGCAATGAGCGCCAGCGTCTCGAGGAGCGCGCGCGAGTAGCGCGCCGCACGCTCGGGCCACAGCCGCGAGATCTCCGCGGCCAGCTCGCGACGCACCTGGATGCGAAAGCCACCGGCGGTCTCACGCAACTCGATGCCGCGTCCCTCGTAGTGTGCCGCGAGCTCGCAGAGCGCGGCGCGCACCGCCGGTGCGCTCGGGCGCACGCTGTCGTCGAACAGCCGCAGAAGCTCGGCGACCGGTAACGGGCCGCCGGCGGCGAGCAGTCCCGCCTCGATGACGTTGCGGACGTATGCGTCGTTCATGAAGCATCCTCGTCGGTAGGCGCGGGAGCGTCGCTGCGGGTGTCGGCGGCGCGCTCCCCCGGGAGCGGCGCAGCGCCCTCCTGTGCAGCCTCCCCCGCGACGACGTGCAGCGTGCGCACGGGACTCGCGGCGCGCACGTGCAGCGGCGCGTATGGCTCGGTCTGCACGACGTCGATCAGGCCCTCGCGCATGAGCTCGAGAATGGCGACGAAGGTCACCGTCACCCCCATGCGTCCCTCCTGCGGCCGGAAGAGCTGCATGAACGGCAGGAAGCCGCTCGCCGCGAGCGCGCTGAGAATGTCGCTCATGCGCTCGCCGACAGAGAGCTGCTCGCGCTGAATGTGGTGATGGGCGAACATCTGCGCGCGCGACACCACGTCCTTGAAGGCAATGAGCATCTCCTGCAGCGTGACCTGCGGCAGTGCGCCCACCGTGCGCCGCTCCTTCAGCTCCGCCGACACGCTCCACACGTCGCGCTCGAGGCGCGGCAGGGCATCGAGTCCTTCCGCGGCGCGCTTGAAGCGCTCGTACTCCTGGAGGCGCCGGACCAGCTCGGCGCGCGGGTCCTCCTCGCCGTCGGCGTCGCTCTTCGGCCGCGGCAGCAGCATCCGCGACTTGATCTCGGCGAGCGTCGCCGCCATCACCAGGTACTCGCCCGCGAGCTCCAGCTGCAGCTCCTGCATGAGCTCGATGTACTGCATGTACTGGCGCGTGATCTCGGCCAGCGGAATGTCGAGGATGTCGAGGTTCTGACGCCGGATCAGATACAGAAGCAGATCGAGCGGACCCTCGAAGGCTTCGAGGAATACCTCGAGCGCTTGCGGCGGGATGTACAGGTCACGTGGCAGCTGCGAGATCGGCTCACCGTTCACCACGGCGAACGGCATCTCCACCTGCTCGGGAGCGGATTCCGCTGGCGGCGCCGGCGGCGGCGCGTTGGAAACGACGATCTTCAGGTCGGGTCGTGCTTTCACGCCGTTTTCGCCGCCTCAATCAGGTCGCAGGTGCATGCTGCGCCGGACGTCGTCGAGCGTCTGCCGCGCCGCTTCGCGCGCCTTGTCGGCACCCTCGGCGACGATGTTACGTACCAGCTCGGGATTGTCCTCGAACTCCTGCGCGCGGCGGCGCATGCCACTGATCTCCTCGACGATCTTGTCGATGAGCGGCTGCTTGCACTCGAGACAGCCTATTCCCGCCGTGCGGCAGCCCTCCCACACCCAGTTGCGCGTGGCATCGTCGGAGTAGATCTTGTGCAGGTCCCAGACCGGGCATTTCTCCGGGTCGCCCGGATCGCTGCGACGTACGCGCGCCGGGTCGGTCTGCATGGCGCGCAGTTTCTGCACCACGGCTTCCGGATCCTCGCGCAGTCCGATGGTGTTGCCGTATGACTTCGACATCTTGCGCCCGTCGAGCCCGGGCACCTTCGGCGTTGCGGTGAGCAGCACCTGCGGCTCGGGCAGAATCGTCACCCCGGTGCCTTCGAGAAAACCGAGCAGCCGCTCGCGGTCGGCGACCGTGATGCGGTTGTTACTCTGCACCAGCGCCTGGGCGCGCTGCAGCGCCTCGGTGTCGCCGGCTTCCTGGAATTTGCGGCGCAGCTGGCGGTAGTTGCTGCTGTTGCGCCCGCCGAGACTCTTCACGGCGCGCTCCGCCTTGGCCTCGAAGTCGGGCTCGCGGCCGTAGAGATGGTTGAAGCGCCGCGCCACCTCGCGCGTGAGCTCGACGTGCGCCACCTGGTCCTCCCCGACCGGCACGTAGGCCGCCCGGTACACCAGAATGTCGGCACTCTGCAGCAGTGGGTAGCCGAGGAAGCCGAAGGTGGCGAGGTCCTTCTCCTTGAGCTGCTCCTGCTGGTCCTTGTAGCTCGGCACGCGCTCGAGCCAGCCGAGCGGCGTGATCATGGCGAGCAGCAGATTGAGCTCGGCGTGCTCGGGTACGTGCGACTGGACAAAGAGCGTCGCGACGCCGGGGTTGAGGCCGGCGGCCAGCCAGTCGATGAGCACCTCGCGCACGTGCTCCTGCAGACCCACGGTGTCCTCGTAACCGGTCGTGAGCATGTGCCAGTCGGCGACGAAGAAGAAGCACTCGTACTGGTACTGCAGCTCGACCCAGTTGCGCAGCGCGCCGTGGTAGTTGCCGAGGTGCAGCCGTCCGGTGGGACGCATCCCCGAGAGGACGCGCCGTGCCGGTGACGGGGAACTCACGTGGATGCGCGGGGAGTGGGGCTCACGCGTGCAATTATAGCGCACGCCCCGTGATCGGTCCGAGCTCGCCCTTGCCGGCCCGCACGATCAGCGGCGGCGTCACCGACAGGTCGACGACGGTTGTCGGCTCGACGCCGCAGTCGCCGCCGTCGAGGATCGCGTCGATAGCGTGCTCGAGGCGCTGCTGGATCTCGCGTCCCGAGGTGAGCGGCACCGTGTCCGGTGCGAGCAGCAGTGTCGAGCTCATCAGCGGCTCACCGAGCTCCGCCAGCAGCAGGCGCACCACGCGGTGATCGGGGATACGCACGCCGATCGTGCGCCGCCGCGCGTGCTGCAGCCGCCGCGGCGTCTCGCGCGTCGCACGCAGCAGGAAGGTGTAGGGCCCGGGCAGGCAGGCGCGCACGATGCGGTACTGCCAGGTGTCGAGCCGCGCGAAGCGCCCGACCTCGGCCAAAGTGGCGCACACCAGCGTGAAATGATGATGGCGGTCGGCCTGGCGGATGCGGCGCACGCGCTCGACGGCGTGCTTGTCGCCGATGTGCCAGCCGAGCGCATAACAGGAGTCGGTTGGATAGGCAACGATGCCGCCGGCGCGCACTACCTCGGCCGCGCGGCGGATGAGGCGCGGCTGCGGATCGAGCGGGTGCAATGCGAGATACTCGGCCATTTTGCTGGACAAAAAAGCGCTGCCCATGGAGTTCGGGCGCGGCGCATGACAATATACGCGGCCATTTGCCGCATCTATCACTGCCGCGCGAGGATCCCGGCCCTAACTTCCCATGCAGGCTCTCACCGGCTTGGCGCCGTTCGTGGCGTTCTTCGTAACCTACACCTGGCGCGGCCTGTACGCGGCCACGGCGGTCCTCATGGCCGCGATGGTGGTGCTGCTGGTGATCGAATGGCTCTGGCAGCGGCGCATTCCACCGCTGCACGCGCTGTCGGCGCTGCTGGTGTTGGTGCTCGGCGCGGCGACGCTGCTGCTGCACAACCGGCTCTTCATCCAGTGGAAACCGACCATCCTCTTCTGGCTGATCGCCATCGCTTTCGTGGCGAGCGGCTGGTTCGCCGAGCGCACCTTCACCGAGCGACTGCTGGCACCGGCACTCGAGGGGCGGCTGCAGGTGAGCGCGCGCCAGTGGCGCTTTCTCAATGGCAGCTCGGCGGCGTTCTATGCCCTCCTCGGCGCGCTCAATCTGGCGGTGGCCTACGGCGCCAGCGAACGCGCCTGGGTGTACTTCAAGATGTTCGGGCTGGCGCTGCTCACCTTCGCGTTCGTCGCGCTGCAGCTCGCGTGGCTGAGCGCGCGCGCGGTGCGGCTGCCGGAACAAAGCGCCGCGTCGCAGGCGCCGCAGTGAACGCGCCGCTCATCGCGCAGCTGCGGGCGGCGCTCGAGCGACAACTCGCGCCCCGCTCGCTCGAGATCATCGACGACAGCGCGCGGCACGCGGGGCACGTGGGCGCGCGCAGCGGCGGTCATTTTCGCGTGACGCTGGTGGCCGATGCCTTCCGCGGCCGCTCGCGGCTCGAGCGGCATCGGCTGGTGTACGCCGCAGTCGCACCGCTCATGGGCAGCAGCGTGCATGCGCTCAATATCGTGGCGCGCAGCCCGGAGGAAGGCGCCTGAGGGCGCGGCGTCGAACTAATCGCCGGGCCGCCGATCTCATAACGACTGTTTTACCAACTGCCAAGCCAACATCGGAAGATCCGCATGAATTATCCGCGCATCCTCGTCCTCGCCGCCGCCTTGGCCGCCGCGCTCAGCGCGTGTCAGCCCAAGACGGCTGCCACGGGGGACACCTCCCCGCCGGTTGCCATCGTGGACGGGACCCCGATCAGCCGGGATTTCTACGAGTTCTACGTCAAGGGCATCACCGGCGGGAAGAACTCGAGCGATCTCAAACCCGAGCAGCGCGCCGCCGCGCTCGACAACCTGATCCGCGCCCGCCTGGTGGGCGAGGAGGCCACCAAGGAAGGCCTCGACAAGAGCGGTGACACCGCCTACCTGCTGCAGCTGTCGCGCCTCAATGTGCTCGAGCAGTCCGTTCAGGAGCGCTATCTCAAGGATCGTAAGCCCACCGAGCAGGAGCTGCGCGCCGAATACGAGACGCAGCTGGCGGCAATGCCGAAGACCGAATATCACGCGCGCCACATTCTGGTCGCCACCGAGGCGTATGCGCAGAAGATCATCGACCGCCTCGACAAGGGTGAGAAGTTCGATGCGCTCGCCAAGAGCGAGTCGATGGATTCCTCGAAGAACAACGGCGGCGATCTCGGCTGGTTCACCGCGAACCGCATGGTGCCGGAATTCGCGGGCGCGGTCGTTGCGCTGAAGCCCGGCGAGTACACCCACAAGCCCGTGCAGACGCAGTTCGGCTGGCACGTGATACAGCTGCTCGAGACACGCGAGCTCACCCCGCCGCCCTACGATCAGGTGCGCCAGCGCCTCGAGCAGGTGGTGGAGGCGAAGAAATTCCGCATGTACACAGATGAGCTGATGCATAACGCCAAGATCGAGAAATTCCTCGATCAGTCGCCGCCGGGTGCCCCGGCGCCGGCTTCGGCCGTGCCCCAGGCGGCGCCGCCTCCCTCGGCGGCGGCGCCCGCAGCCACCGCGCCCGCTCCGGCAGCAGCGCCGGCGCCGGCTCCGAGCCCGGCGCCCGCGGCCCCCGCCACGCCGCCCCCTGCCGGAGCGCCGCCCAAGAACTGACGGGCAGATGATTGAGCGCGGGGTGACAGGTCGCGCGGCGAGCTGCCACCCCGCGCCGCAATCCTTCAGCCGCCGCCTCTGTCGAGCATCTCGAGAAGCTGTGTCTCATCGAGCACGGTGATGCCGAGCTCGCGCGCCCGCTCGAGCTTCGAGCCCGCCTCGCTCCCGGCCACCACGAAGCTCGTCTTCTTCGACACGCTCGCCGCGACCTTCGCGCCGCGGGCGATGAGCGCCTCCTGCGCCTGCTCGCGCGTCATGCGCTCGAGCGTGCCGGTGAGCACGAACGTGCGCCCGGCGAGCGGCAAGGGAGCCGGCGGCGGGGTGACGTCCAGTTGAGGCCAGGTCACACCTCTATCGTGTAAGGCATTGATAACACTGCGATGCTCCACTGACGAAAAAAAGGCGGCCACGTGTGCCGCCACGACCGGTCCGACATCAGGTACCTGCTGGATCGCCGCCTCGTCTGCGCTCATGAGCCGCTCGAGTGTGCCGAAATGCCGCGCGAGCGCGAGCGCCGTCGCCTCGCCCACCTCGCGGATGCCGAGTGCATAGAGCAGGCGCGGCAGAGTCGTGCGGCGACTGCGGTCGATGGCCGCGAGAAGATTCGCGGCCGACTTCTCACCCATGCGCTCGAGCTCGGCGAGCTGCGGCAGCGTAAGGGCATACAGATCCGCCGGTGAGCGCACCGCGTCGCGCTCGACGAGCTGCTCGATGAGCTTGTCGCCGAGTCCCTCGATGTCGAGCGCACGGCGGCTGGCGAAGTGACGCAGCGACTCCTGGCGCTGCGCGCGGCAGGTAAAGCCACCGGTGCACCGCGCCACCGCCTCGCCTGCGACGCGCAGCACCAGCGAGCCACACACCGGGCAGTGCTCCGGCAGCGCCACCGGCGCAGCGCCCGGCGGGCGTCTGTCATGGACCACGCTCACCACTTCCGGAATCACATCACCGGCGCGGCGCACGACCACCGTGTCGCCGACCCGCACGTCCTTGCGATGCACCTCGTCAATGTTGTGCAGCGTGACGTTGCTCACCGTCACGCCGCTCACGAACACCGGCTCGAGCCGTGCCACCGGCGTCAATGCTCCGGTGCGCCCGACCTGGAAGCTGATGTCGCGCACGATGGTGAACGCCTCATCGGCGGGAAACTTATGCGCGATCGCCCAACGCGGCGCACGCGAGACGAACCCGAGACGCTCCTGGTCGGCACGCGAGTCGAGCTTGTAGACGACGCCATCGATCTGATAGGCAAGCGTGTTGCGCCGCTCACCGAGCGTGCGATAGTAGCCGAGGCAGCCCTCGACACCGTGCACCGCGCGTGTCTCCGGCGAGACCGGCAGCCCGAAGGCGCGCAGCATCTCGAGCAGCTCCAGCTGCCGTGCCGGAAGCCGCAGGCCCTCGAGTGAACCGAGCCCGTAGAAGAACGCGCTCAGCGGTCGCGAGGCCGTGATGCGCGCATCGAGCTGCCGCAGGCTCCCCGCAGCCGCGTTGCGCGGGTTGACGAACACCTTCTCGCCACGCTCGCGCGCGAGCTCGTTCATGCGTGCGAAGCGCGCGAGCGGCATGAACACCTCGCCACGCGCCTCGAAGAGCGCCGGCGGCGCACCCTGAAGCCGCTGCGGCACCGCGCGAATGGTGCGCACGTTGGCCGTGACGTCCTCGCCGGTGACGCCGTCGCCGCGCGTCGCGGCGCGCTCGAGAAGTCCGGCGCGGTAGATCACGGTGACCGCCAGTCCGTCGAGCTTCGGCTCAGCGATGTAGTCGAGATCACCGCTGAGTCCCAGGCGCTCGTGAATGCGGCGGTCGAAGGCCCGCACGTCTTCTTCCGTGAACGCATTGTCGAGCGACAGCATCGGCACCCGGTGGGTGACCTCGCCGAAGGCGCTGCTCGGCGTGCCCGACACGCGCTGTGTCGGGGAATCCGCAGTCACCAGCGCCGGATGCGCCGCCTCGAGCGAGCGCAGCTCCTGCATCAGGCGGTCGTACTCGGCGTCGGAGACCAGCGGATCGTCGAGAACGTAGTAGCGGTAGTCGTGCTGCGCGATCTGCGCGCGCAGCTCCGCCGCGCGCGCCGCCGGCGTGGCTGTCACGAAGCCATCCCGTCACTCAGCTGCTCGCGCAGCTGCGCAATCCGCGCCGTCGTGAGCGGGGTGCCACGCTCGTCCTGCAGCACTCCATGCAGCCGCTCGTTGAGGTTGCGTGCGGTGAACACCAGCTCCTCGAACGCCTGCGGCGGGGACCTCGGCCCGGGCAGCACGGCGAACAGCGACAGTCCACCGTAGTGCTGCGAATCCATGGTCTGCATGTCGAAGGTGCCGGGACGCGTGAGGCTCGCCGCCGAGAGCACGGCGCGCCGCTCCTCATCAGGCTTGTGGAAGATCGCAAACTGTCCGAGCACGAAGCCCTCGGCCGCCAGCGCCTGGCGGAGCGAGCGTCCGGCGAAGCGCTCGGCAAGCGGCGCCACCAGACGCACTGCCAGGATGCGACGCTCCTCATCGGGGGGCCAGTCGACCACGGGCGGCGGCGGTGCAGGCAACTCCGGGAGGATTTCCCGCGGCAGTACCGGCGCCGTGTCGGCGGGCGCCGCCTCCGTAGCGGCGAGCGGCTCGGCCGCAGGCGACGCGGCCCAAGCTTGCTCGGGGCCTCCATCGTCGGCCCTCTCGTCTTGCACGGTCTCGGCCTCCTCGGCCTCCACCGCGGTGGCCGCACGGAGCGGGCGACCGCGCGGGGGCATCTCGGGCTGCGCCGTCGCGAGCGCTTCCAGCTCGATGACCGGCAGCTCGTGCGCGCCAAGCGGCTCACCGGCGTGCACCTCCGGAAGCGTCAGCGGAGGCTCACGCGTCGCCCGCTGCGGCGGGCCATCCACAGCCTCGCGCGCGGGCGCGCGTTCGAAGCTGCCGCTCGCCTGGCGCGGCCGGCGCCGCTCCCACCACGCCAGCGCGACGATGAACAGCACGCCGATGATCAGGAGCGTCCAGCGCAGCTCGGACATCATGTCGTAGACACCGCGCCCGCTCAGACCGCCGCCAGTCGCACAGCCTCGTCGACGTCGACGGTGACCAGGCGCGATACGCCCGGCTCGTTCATGGTGACGCCGATCAACTGTGAGGCCAGCTCCATGGTGCTTTTGTTGTGGGTGATGAAGACGAACTGCACGCGATTCGACATGTCGCGCACGATATCGCAGAAACGGCCGACGTTGTGCTCATCGAGCGGCGCGTCGACCTCGTCCAGCAGGCAGAAGGGCGCCGGGTTGAGGTCGAAGATCGCGAACACGAGCGCGACCGCGGTAAGCGCCTTCTCCCCGCCCGAGAGCAGGTGAATGGTGCTGTTCTTCTTGCCGGGCGGGCGCGCCATGACGGCGACGCCCGCGGTGAGCTTGTCCTCACCCACCAGCTCGAGGTACGCGTGGCCGCCGCCGAACAGGCGCGGAAACTTGTCACGCAGGCCCGCGTTGATACGCTCGAAGGTGTCGTCGAACCGCGCGCGCGTTTCCCGGTCGATGCGCCGCATGGCCTCCGCGAGAGTGTCGAGCGCCGAGCTGAGATCGGCAAACTGGCGGTCGAGATACTCCTTACGCTGGCTGTGGTCGCGCAGCTCCTCGATGGCGGCGAGATTGACCGAGCCGAGCCGCTCGATGTCGGCGCGCGCCTCGGCGAGCGTCTGCTCCCAGAGCGTCACGTTCGCATCCCCAGCGAGCGCTGCGAGCACCGCGGCCAGCTCGCAGCCGGTCTCGGTGAACTGCTCGGCAAGGGTCGAGCGCCGCACGTGAGTCTCCTGGGCGGCCAGCTTTGCCAGCTCCATCGCGTCGCGCGCCGCGCCCACGCGCTGCTCGGCGCCGACCCGTCGCTCATCGAGCGCCCGCAGCGCGCTCTCGGCCTCCTCGAATGCCTCGCGCGCCGCGCCGAGGTCTGCCTCCACCCGCAGCCGCAGCTCGAGCGCCTCACTGAGGCGGCCTTGCGCCCTGATGACCGGCTCATCGCCCGAGGCGAGCTGCTGCGCGAGCTCCGCGCGCCGCCGCATCAGCTGCTCGCGCTGCTCGTTCATGCGGGCCACGCCCACGATTACCGAGCTCTCGCTCGATCGACGCGCTTCCACCTGCACGTGCAGATCGCGAGCCGCCAGCTGCGCCGCCTGCGCGCGCAAGCGGGCATCCGCGAGGGCGCCACGCAGGGCCTCACGCTCGCTCGCGAGCGCGCGCCCCGCCACATCGAGTGCGCTGCGTGTGCTCTCGGCCTGTGCGAGCCGTACGCTCGCGGCTGCGCGCGCTTCGCTGGCCGCGCAGCGCTCGCCGGAGAGCTCGCCGAGCTCCTGCTGCAACCGCTCGCACCGAGCGCTGTCGCCCGCGGCGCGGGCCCGGGCAGCCTCGAGCAGCGCCAGGGCGTCCGCGTGCCGCTGCTGGGCGCGCTGCAACTGGTCCTGCGTCGCCTCGCGCGCGCTATCGGTCTGCGCGAGGGCATCGCGCGTCGCGCCGAGCGCACGCTCGGCCTGCGCGACGCGCTCGCCGGCGAGGTCCGCCGCGCCACGCAGCTCCTTGAGGCGCTGCTCGCGCGCGAGCACGCCCTCGTGTGGCTGCGGGCCGCGGCTCACGCGCAGCCAGTCACGCCCGACCCATTCCCCGGCGCGCGTCATCAGCGATTGACCGGTCGCAAGCGTCGCGCGCTCGCGCAGCGCCTGCTCGAGTGTCGCGGCGGTCCTCACGTTCTGCAGCTGCGCGAGCGCCGCGGCAGGCCCACGCACGTGACTCGCGAGGCTTGCGCCCGCCGCTGCCTGCGGCACGCCGTCGCTCTCGAGCAGCGTCACGCTGCCGCTGGACAGCGCGCCGAGCGCCTGCGACACAGCATCGAGCTCGCTGACGCACAGGGCCTCGAGGTAGTCACCGAGCGCCGTCTCGACGGCGCGCTCCCAACCGCGCTCGACTTCGAGCTGCGCCGCGAGGCGCGGCCGCGTCGTAAGTCCGCTCGCGCGCAGCCACTCCTCCGCCGGCGCGGCGCGCGGGGTGAGCGCCGCCACCTGCACGGCCTCGAGCGAGGTCAGCTCGGCACGCGCGGCATCGCGTGCCGCACGGGCCGCTTCCAGCTGCTGCTCCGCGGTGTGCTGGGCAGCGCGCCGCCGCTGCACCTCTTCCTGCGCCGCGACGAGCGCGGCGCTGAGCTGCTCGCGCGCCATTCGTGCCTGCGATTCCTCCGCGCTGTGGCGTGCGAGCTCGCCGGCCGCTTCGCCCGCCTGCAGCGCCTGCTGCTCGGCATCGAGCCGCTCTCCCTGCGCCGCGAGGCGCCGCAGCTGGCTATCGAGCTGCTCGATGCGCGCCAGCTCGACCTGCGCGCTCTGATCCGCGCTGCCCAGCGCGCGGCTGTGCTCTTCCCAACGCTCCTGGCAGTCGTGCACGGCGTGCTCGGCCGACTCGAGCGCGGTGAGCGCCTGGCGCTCGGCGTCCTGTGCCGCAGCACTCGCCGGCGTGAGGCGTGCGAGCTCGGCACGCAGCGCGCCGAGCTGCGCCTCATCGCGCGCGAGGTGCGCGCTGAGCTCGCCGAGCGCCGCCTCGCTCTGCTCGAGATCGGTGTGTTGCCGCTCGCGCAGCTCGCGCGTGTGCTCGAGCGACTGCTCGAGGCGGGAGATCTCGGCGCCAACCTCGTAGTAGCGCGCCTGCACCGTGGACATGTTCTCGCTGCGCGCGCTCTGCACCTCGCGCTGCTTCTCGATCGCCGCCTCGGCGGCCCGCTGCGCGGCGAGCTCGCCCTGCATGGCGAGCTCGCGCTCGCGCAGCACCGCATCGTGCACTGCCGCGCCGCCGTCGAGGTCACGGAGCTTCAGTGCCAGCAGCTCGGCGGTGAGCCGCCGCTCCTGCTCCTTCAGCCCCTGGTAGCGCCGCGCGGTCGCCGCCTGACGCTGCAGATGGCGGATCTGCTTCTCGACCTCATCGCGCACGTCCTGCAGCCGCTCGAGGTTCTCGCGCGTCTCGGCGATGCGTACCTCGGTCTCCTTGCGCCTCTCCTTGTAGCGCGAGATACCGGCCGCCTCCTCGACGAACGCCCGCATGTCGTCGGTCTTCGCGTCGATGATGCGCGAGATCATGCCCTGTTCGATGATGGCGTAGCTGCGCGCGCCGAGACCGGTGCCGAGAAACAGGTTGGTGATGTCCTTGCGCCGGCAGCGCGTGCCGTTGATGAAGTAGGCCGAGGTGCCGTCCCGCGAGACCTGGCGACGGAGCGAGATCTCGCCGTAGCCGGCATAGGGGCCGCCGATCTTGCCGTCGGCGTTGTCGAACAGCAGCTCCACCGAGGCGCTGCCGACCGGCTTGCGCGCCGTGGAGCCATTGAACACCACGTCGGACATGTTGTCGCCGCGCAGGTACTTGGCGGACAGCTCGCCCATCACCCAGCGCACCGCGTCGATGACATTCGACTTGCCGCAGCCGTTGGGGCCCACGACACCGGTGAGATTGCTGGGAAAGTTGATTTGGGTCGGATCGACGAAGGATTTGAAACCGGCGAGCTTGATCTTGGTCAGCCGCATCTCTGGAGGTCTTCCATCCCGTCGTGGCCGTTGGCGGATGGTGTAGTGTAGAGGAATATGCCGTCGCAGCCCACAACGCAGCTCGAGACGTTCGCCAATCCGCAACCCGATCGCGACTACACGATTCGCCTCGAGATTCCCGAGTTCACCTGCCTGTGCCCGCGTACCGGGCAGCCGGATTTCGCAACGCTCGCTCTCGAGTACGTCCCTGATCGGCTGTGCGTCGAGCTCAAATCGCTGAAGCTCTATATCTGGTCGTTCCGCGAGCGTGGCGTCTTTCACGAGGCGGTCACCAACGAGATCGCGGATCATCTCGACGCGGCGCTCGACGTGCGCTTCCTGCGCCTCACGGCATGCTTCAACGTTCGCGGCGGGATCACGACCACCGTTGTCGCGGAGCGACGACAGCGCGGCTGGCAACCGCCGCCGCCGGTGAGCCTGCCTTAAGCGCCCCGCGGCTCGCCCGGGACCCCGTTTTTCGTATCCCCCGGGGCGCGCTGATGCGCCGCGGCGATGCAAAATTACTGCGCTCCGGGAACTCCTGTACAGCCGGGGGTCGGCCGGTATAATCCCGCGTCCTTCACGAGGGTGATAGCCATTTGAGGAGCCATTGATGCCGGCCAAAAAACCTGCGCCGAAGTCCGCAAAGGGCAAGAAGGCGGCGAGCCGGCCGACGGTCAGAAAAGTGGCCGCCCGCAAAGGCGAGACGGCCCGTACCCGGGTGGTCGGGGTGCACGCGCGCAAGAGCCTCGCCCCCCCGCTGAGGAAACCTGCCGCCGCCCATGGGCCGGCCCCGACGGCGGACGCGGTGCCTGCGGTTAAAAAGCCGCTGCGTCCCGCGCCATCGCCCGCGAACAGCGTCGCGCCGCCGGCGCTTCCCGCGACGCGCGTCGCGACGCCGGCGCCAAGTGCCGAGAGCGATGATGCCGAGGGCCTCGAGCCGGGAAGTCTGCTTGCCGGCCCGCGCAACGTACAGCCCTACATCGTCAAGCGCGGCGAGCTGTACATGAGCAAGGAGCAGCTCGAGCATTTCCGCAACATCCTCAACACCTGGAAGCGCGATCTCATGGTCGAGGTCGACCGCACCGTTTCGCACATGAAGGACGAGGCGGCAAACTTCCCCGATCCCAACGATCGGGCCACACAGGAAGAGGAATTCAGCCTGGAGCTGCGCACGCGCGATCGCGAACGCAAGCTGATTCGCAAGATCGACGACGCCCTCAAGCGCATCGAGGACGGCTCCTACGGCTACTGTCTCGAGACCGGCGAGGAGATCGGCATCAAGCGCCTCGAGGCGCGGCCGGTCGCGACGCTCAGCATCGAGGCACAGGAGCGGCGCGAGCGGCGCGAGCGGCAGTACGGCGACCGCGACGACCGCTATCGCTGAAGGCACGGCCAGGGGTGCCGGCCTCGGGGCTACCGGCGTCTATGTCGGGCGCTTCGCGCCCTCGCCTACCGGAGCGCTGCATCTCGGCTCGCTCGTCGCCGCCCTCGCCAGCTACGTCGATGCCCGCAGTCGCGGCGGCCGCTGGCTGTTGCGCATGGAGGATCTCGACGCCGGCCGCGTGATCCCCGGTTGTGCCGAGCAGATGCTGCGCACGCTCGAGGGCTTTGGCCTCGAGTGGGACGGCGTCATCGAGTATCAGAGCGCACGCAGCGGCGATTACGCGTACGCGCTCGAGCGGCTCAGCGCGCTCGGGGCGACCTTCGAGTGCAGCTGTCCGCGGCGCGTGCGCGATCCGGAGAGCGGCTACCCGGGCACCTGCCGCAGCGGTCCGACGCGGCCCGGACCGACCGCCACGCGATTCCGCGTCGAGGATAGCGTCATGTCCTTCGAGGACCGCGCCCAGGGAACGTGCCGCTATGCGCTGCGCGAGCGCGGCGACGTGATCCTCAGAAGACGCGACGGCGCATTTGCCTACCAGCTGGCGGTCGTGGTGGATGACGCCCGACAGGGTGTCACCGACGTCGTGCGGGGGGCGGACCTGCTCGACAGTACCCCGTGGCAACTTGCTCTGCAGCGCAGTCTTTCGCTTCCCACTCCCCGCTACCTGCACCTGCCGCTCGTGGTCGAGCCGACGGGAGCAAAACTTGCCAAATCAAGGCGTTCCGTTGCACTCGATGCCGCCCGGGCTGCCCCTCAACTGCACCTTGCGCTCAACCTGTTGGGCCAGGCGCCACCGGCTGAGCTCAAGCTCGGGCCACCCGCCGCGGTACTCGAATGGGCCTGCACTCACTGGCGGCCGGAGCACTTCGCGGGAATGCGTCAGGTGCCCGCCCCGCCCTAAGGGGAAGCTCCGGGGGGGTGGGTTCGCGGCACCGAATGTAATAAGGTATGTCGGGACCCGGCACTATGGAAGGTGCACAACTCATAGTGAGGGAGTGCGATGAGCGAACCGCGCACCATAAAGAAATATCCGAACCGGCGGTTGTACGACACTGTTGAGAGCCGCTACATCACCCTGGCCGACATCCGCCGGCTGGTGCTCGAGCGTATCGACTTCGTCGTCATCGACAAGAAGACGCAGGGAGACATCACGCGCTCCATCCTGTTGCAGGTGATTGCCGAGCAGGAACATGGTGGCGAGCCGCTGATGAGCCGCGACTTCCTGTCCCAGGTGATCCGCTCCTATGGCGCCGGTGTACGCAGCGCCATGGGCAACTATCTGGAACAGAGCCTGAAGTTGTTCGCGAGTCCGAGCGCGACCCAGACTGTCGTGCGCGGGCCGCAGGGCTGATTCCCTAAGGCGCCTGCACCGGCACGGGCCGTGCGGCGGCGCGGTCGTCGTGTCGCTGTGCGGCGGCGTTGCCGCGGCGGACGTCATGCGGCTGCTGCGCCTGAGTGGGGCGCGCGCGAGTGGCGCGGCGTGCTAGCGCGCTGCGGCGTGCTGGCGCGGCTGCGGCGCAGCGGCGCAATGGGTCGTTCGCTCAGCCGCCGTCGACGTCGCGCATCGACAACCGGATGCGGCCCTGACGATCCACCTCGAGTACCTTGACGCGGATCACATCGCCTTCCTTCAGCTTATCGCTGACGCGCTCGACCCGCTCGTTGGAGATCTGCGAGATGTGCACCAGGCCGTCGCGTCCGGGGAGGATGGTGACGAAGGCGCCGAAGTCCATCAACCGCGCGACCTTGCCCTCGTACACCCGGCCGACCTCGACGTCGGCGGTGATGAGCTCGATGCGCCGCTGCGCTTCGCGCCCGGCCGCGCCACTCACCGAGGCAATCTTCACCGTGCCGTCGCTCTCGATGTCGATGGTGGTGCCGGTCTCCTCGGTGATCTGCCGGATTACCGCGCCGCCCTTGCCGATCACGTCGCGGATCTTCTCCGGGTCGATCTTGAGCGTGATGATGGACGGCGCCCACTCCGACATCTTCTCGCGTGGCTCGCGGATGACGCGGTTCATCTCCTCGAGAATGTGCAGCCGCCCCGCACGCGCCTGCTCGAGCGCGACGCGCATGATCTCCGGCGTCACGCCCTCGACCTTGATGTCCATCTGCAGCGCGGTGACGCCGTCCTTCGTGCCGGCGACCTTGAAGTCCATGTCGCCGAGGTGATCCTCATCGCCGAGGATGTCCGTGAGCACCTGGTAGCGGCTGCCCTCGAGCACCAGGCCCATCGCGACACCCGCCACCGGGGCCTTGATGGGCACGCCGGCGTCCATCAGCGAGAGCGACGTGCCGCACACGCTCGCCATCGAGCTCGAGCCGTTGGACTCGAGGATCTCCGAGACCACACGTATCACGTAGGGGAAGGCGGCCATGTCCGGCATCACGGCGCTGACGCCGCGGCGTGCGAGGTTGCCGTGACCGATCTCGCGGCGTTTGGGCGAGCCCATCATGCCGGTCTCGCCCACCGAGAACGGCGGGAAATTGTAGTGCAGCATGAACGGCTCGCGCCGTTCGCCCTCGAGGGCGTCGATGATCTGCGCGTCGCGGGTGGTGCCGAGCGTGGTGACTACCAGCGCCTGAGTCTCGCCGCGCGTAAACAGCGCCGACCCGTGGGTGCGCGGCAGCACGCCCACCCTGACGGTGATCGGTCGCACGGTGCGCGTGTCGCGGCCGTCGATGCGTCGCTCACCGTTGAGAATTCTCTGGCGCACGATGTTGCTCTCGAGACGGAACAGGGCGCTCTCCACCTGCTCGCGGCTCCACTTCGGTGACTCGCCGGCGGCGAGCGTCGTGAGAGTCTGGTTCTTGATTTCCGCGAGGCGCAGGTGACGCTGCTGCTTCTCGGTGATGCTGTAGGCCTGGGCCAGTGCCGCCTGTGCGTGCAGCGTGACCGCGCTCGTGAGCTCGGCTTCCTCCGCCGGCGGCTGCCAGTTCCAGCGCGGCTTGCCCGCCTCGGCGGCGAGCTCGCGGATGGCGCGGATGGCGACCTGCATCTGCTGGTGGCCAAACACCACCGCACCCAGCATGACCTCTTCCGACAAGCCCTGGGCCTCCGACTCCACCATGAGCACGGCGTGCTCGGTGCCGGCCACGACGAGGTGCAGCTGCGACTGGGCGAGCTCGCGTGCCGTGGGGTTGAGCAGGTAATGGCCGTCGTGGTAGCCGACGCGCGCCGCCCCAACCGGACCGTTGAAGGGAATGCCCGAGAGGGTGAGCGATGCGGACGCGCCGAGCAGTGCCGGGATGTCGGCGTCGATCTCCGGGTCCATCGAGAGCACGGTCGCCACCACCTGGACGTCGTTCAAGAAGCCGTCCGGGAACAGCGGCCGGATCGGGCGATCGATGAGACGCGAAGTCAGCGTCTCCTTCTCGCTCGGTCGTCCTTCGCGCTTGAAGAACCCGCCGGGGATGCGCCCGGCGGCGTAGGTCTTCTCGACGTAGTTGACCGTCAGCGGGAAGAAATCTCGCCCGGGTGTGGGCTCATGCTTGACGCAGGTGGTCACGAGCACCACGGTCTCGCCCATGGAGACGCGCACCGCCCCCTCGGCCTGGCGGGCGATCTCACCCGTCTCGATGGTCACGGTATGCGACCCGTAGGAAAACGACTTGCTGACTACGCTCACAGCTTAAAATCCCCGAATGTGAATCTGCAGACGGAAAAACAAGGGCCGCGCTTCAAAAAGCGGCGGCCCTGGTTTCTCAGCGGCGGAGCCCCAGGCGCTCGACGAGTTCCTGGTACTTCGCGGGTTGTGTGGCTCTGAGGTAATCGAGGAGCTTGCGGCGCTGGTTGACGAGCTTCACGAGCCCGCGGCGCGAGGCGTGATCACGCTTGTGCGCGGTGAAATGCTCGCCGAGTCCGTTGATCCGCTCGGAGAGCAGCGCGACCTGAACTTCCGGTGAACCGGTGTCGGCGGGTCCGCGGCGGAACTGCGCGAGGATTCCGCCCTTTTTCTCGCTGGTTAAAGCCATTGCGCGATAGTCCTAACTACTTGTCTTAAGAGCCTTTTGGTAAGCCGCGCATTGTATACGGCGACACAGCCTCATCACAAGCTTAAGAGTCAGCGCTCCATTGCCGCCGTGGCGCATTAACGCGTACGATGCTTGCGAGTTCGCACGGATGATCGCCTTGCTCAACAAAGTTCCACTCGGTGCCTGTCTGCTCGTGCTCGCGGCCTGTGCGACCCACCCGAGCGCGCCGAGCACTGCGGCAAATGCTCAGAAGCAGTCCGTCGCGTGCGGTAGTCCGGATTCGGCCACACGGCTGAGGGCAGGCGCCGCTCCGTGCATCGGGCCGGGCACCGTGCACACGGGTGGCGCGCTCGATCGCACCGGCCAGGCGAGCACCGCCGACGCGCTGGGAATGGTCGACCCCACGCTCACGATTCACGGTCACTAGCCATCGGGTGGGAGGTTGAGCAGCCGGCGAGGCTGTATGCCCTGCCCGTCTGAGTCACCGATCCCGAGAAATCTCTCGCGCTCATCGTAAAGGCGCACCCGCGTGGTTGCGCCCGGTGCCGTCGGCATGACCCGCTGTCCGTGCCGCAGCCGCTGCGCCTCGACGGCGCTCAGATGCACGGCAGACAGCGCCGCCAGCGGCCAGTCCGGTGGCAGCAGCGCCGGCGAGTCGCCGCGTGCGCGCGCGGCAGCGAGGGATTCGAGGGTGTGCATCGGCTCGTGCTCGAAGGGCTCGGCGTACAACCGCCGCAGGGCGCTCACGTGCCCGACGGTGGCGAGCGCAGCAGCGACTTCCTCGGCAAGCACCCGGATATAGGTGCCCTTCGAGCACAGTGTCTCGAGCTCGAGACTCTCCCCCGTGAGTGCGAGGAGTCTCAGCCGCGCGAGCTCGATGCGCCGGGCGGCACGCTCGACCGTGAGGCCAGAGCGCGCCAGGCGGTAGAGCGGCTGGCCGGCGCGCTTGAGTGCGGAGTACATCGGCGGCGTCTGGGCACGCTCGCCGAGAAAGCCCGCGAGCACCGCCTCGACCTGCGCACGCTCGAGTACCGGAACCGGCGCGGTCTCACTGACATTCCCTTCTGCATCCCCGCTCGCCGTGCGCGTGCCGAGTCGCACCGTGAAGCGATAGCACTTGCGGCCGCCGACGATCTCACCGGCAACTTTGGTGGCTTCGCCGAGGCAGATGGGCAGCATGCCGCTCGCCAGCGGATCGAGGCTGCCGACGTGACCGGCCTTCGCCCCGTGCAACAGCGCGCGCACCCGCTGCAACGCTGCATTCGA
>DATIZW010000218.1:0-3220 GCA_035516875.1 Steroidobacteraceae bacterium | reverse complement strand
CGGAAGTTCGCCCACACGCGCTCGAGTCCCGCGACCGCGCGCCGCCAGTGATGCGCCTCGGCGGCGAGCACGCTCGCGGCCACCGCACCTGCCGATGTGCCGACGATCACCTGGAACGGGTTGCGTGAGCGCGGCAACAGCTCGGCAAGTGCGAGCAGCACGCCGACCTGATACGCCGAACGCGCGCCGCCGCCGGTCAGCACCAGCCCGACGACCGGGCGGTTGCCCGGTATGGAGGCAGTTTCGGCGAGCCGGTCCATCGTTGGGTACACCGCCGACTATTATGAAACCCGGGGCGACGGCTCCTGTGTGACGAAAGTCGCGTGCGTGGCGGGCGTTACGCCGCAGGCCCCGCTCGGCGGTCGCCGCAGCTCGCTGGTGGCCTGATCGAGGCCTGCCAGGGTGAGCGGAAACATCCGTCCGCCGACCAGTTCACGCGTCAGGCGGAGCGAGGGGCTGTACTCCCAGCGTGCCGGATCCTCCGGATTGAGCCACACCAGGCGCGGGAAGGCCGCGCACAGCCGGCGCATCCACAGCGCCCCGGCCTCCGCGTTCCAATGCTCGACGCTGCCGCCCGGCTCGAGGATCTCGTAGGGACTCATGGTGGCATCACCCACCAGGATCACGCGGTAGTCGCGCCCGTAGGTCCGCAGCACGCGCTCGGTGGCGATGAGCTCGGCAACACGGCGGCGGTTGTCCCGCCACAGGCTCTCGTAGAGGAAGTTGTGAAAGTAGAAATGCTCCAGGTGCTTGAACTCGCTGCGCGCGGCCGAGAACAGCTGCTCGCACACGCGCACGTGCTCGTCCATCGAGCCACCGACGTCGAGGAACAGCAGCACCTTGACCGCGTTGTGCCGCCCGGGCACGAGCTTCAGATCGAGCAGGCCGCCGTTGCGGGCGGTCGCATCGATGGTGCCCTCGAGGTCGAGCTCCTCGGCAGCCCCCTCGCGCGCAAAGCGGCGCAGCCGCCGCAGCGCGAGTTTGAGATTCCGCGTGCCGAGCACGAGCGTGTCGTCGAGGTTGCGAAACTCGCGGCGCTCCCACACCTTCACGGCGCGCCGCTCGCGGCCACCCGACTGACCGATGCGGATGCCTTCGGGGTTAAAGCCGTCGGCGCCGAAGGGTGCGGTGCCGGCGGTGCCGATCCACCTGCCTCCGCCCGCGTGGCGCTCGTGCTGCTCGCGCGAACGCTCCGCGAGCGTCTCGAGAAGCTTCTGCCAGCCGCCGAGCGCGGCGATGCGGCGCTTCTCCTCGGCCGAGAGCAGCCGCTCGCCGAGGCTGCGCAGCCACTCCTGCGGCAGTGAGCCGATGAGCTGCGCGATGAGTCGTTCGGCACCGCGGAAGACCGCGGCGAACACCCGATCGAAGCGGTCGTAGTGACGCTCGTCCTTCACCAGCGTGGCGCGCGCGAGGTGATAGAACTCGAGCGCCGACAGCTCCGCCACGTGTGCGCTCAGTGCCGCGAGCAGCGTCAGGAATTCGGTGATCGATACCGGCACGCCCGCAGCGCGCAGCTCGAAGAAGAAACGCACCAGCACGGCGGCTACCCTCAGCGCGCGCGCCGGTGCATGAACGCCAGCTGCTCGAACAGCTGCACGTCCTGCTCGTTCTTCAGCAGCGCGCCGTGCAGGAGCGGTATTACCTTGCGCGCATCGCCGCTGCGCAGCGCCTCGGGCGGGACGTCCTCCGCGAGCAGCAGCTTCAGCCAGTCGAGCAGCTCCGAGGTCGACGGCTTCTTCTTCAGTCCCGGCGTGGCGCGCACCTCGAAGAACGCCGCCAGCGCCTCCGCCAGCAGCTCCTTCTTCAGGTCGGGGTAATGAACCGCCACGATGGCGCGCATGGTCGCCTCGTCGGGGAAGCGGATGTAGTGGAAGAAGCAGCGTCGCAGGAATGCATCCGGCAGCTCCTTCTCGTTGTTGCTGGTGATCACCACGATCGGGCGATGGCGCGCCTCCACCAGCTGGCGCGTCTCGTACACGTAGAATTCCATGCGATCGAGCTCGCGCAGCAGGTCGTTGGGAAATTCGATATCCGCCTTGTCGATCTCATCGATCAGCACCACCGGCTGCACCGCGGACTCGAACGCCTCCCACAGTCGCCCCTTGAGGATGTAGTTGGCGATGTCGTGCACGCGCGCATCGCCGAGCTGCGAATCGCGCAGCCTTGAGACGGCGTCGTACTCGTACAGCCCCTGCTGCGCCTTGCTGGTGGATTTTATGTGCCACTCGTACAGCGGCCGGTCGAGCCCGCGGGCGATCTCCTGGGCCAGCTGGGTTTTTCCGGTTCCCGGCTCACCCTTGATGAGCAGGGGGCGGGCCAGCGTGATGGCAGCGTTCACCGCCATCATGAGATCGTCGGTGGCGACGTAACGGTCGGTGCCCGTGAAGCGCTGATTGTCCATAGCCAGCGCAGTCTAACCGCGTACGGCTGAATGTGTGCAGAACACAGCCTTCTGGCGCCATGCCACTGCTGCCTGCGCCGCTCAGTCGGCCCAGCCGCGCTGCGCCCCCTCGAACTCGGCGACCGCCTCGAGCGTGGCAGCGACCAGGGTGCGTTCCTCCGCGGTAAGTTCCGGCCGCCACACGTCGAACAGCAGCACCACCCGCCGCTCCTTGCTGAGATTCCACGCCTCGTGTTCGATGCTGTCGTCGAAAATGACGAGTTCACCTTCACGCCAGGCACGGGTCTCGTTGCCGACACGCAGCGCGCACTCGCCCGGAACGATCAGCGGCAGGTGGCAGATGAGGCGCGCGTTGGTGAATCCATGGTGCGGTCGGATCCGCGTGCCGGGCCGCAGCAGCGAGAACAGCACCGACGGCGTCCGTCCGGCAATCCGGCACAGTGGCAGCTGCGCGAGCATGCGCATCGTTTCGGGGCAGTGCGCGGCGTTGGCGACGACCTCGTGCCCGTCGCGGATCAGGTAGCCCGCGCTCCAGTCGAGACTCTCCAACAGCGGGTTGCCGAAGTTCGGACGATCGGCCACCTGGCGAATGTAGGGCTCGAAGCCGGTGCCGCTCGCGAGCAGCGCCTCGAGCTCGGCCCGCACGCGCGGCGTGGCCGCCTCCACCGCCTGGACCCAGGCAAAGTCACCTCGCTCGTAGAACTGAATCTGCGGCAGCTCGGGAAAATAGAAGTACTTCGGCTGCTGCAGGTAGACCTGGCGGCGGCCGAGCAGCAGGTCGAGCGCACGTCCGAAGCGCCCGGTGCCCATGCCGTTGAC
>DATIZW010000217.1:0-2280 GCA_035516875.1 Steroidobacteraceae bacterium | reverse complement strand
TCGCGCGCGACGTTGCCGTCGCGCGTGTAGCAGGCTACGCCATTGCCGAGCGGGTGTGCGTTCACCAGCTCGACCGCCGCGGCGAGGTCGGGCACGCGCACGCACGAGAGCACCGGGCCGAAGATCTCCTCCTGGTAGATGCGCATGCGCGGCGTCACATGATCGAAGAGGCTCGCGCCGAGCCAGAAGCCGCTCTCGTAACCGGGTACCGTGAAGGGAGCGCCGCTGGTCGCATGGCGCCGTCCGTCGACCAGCAGCTGCGCGCCACTCGCCACGCCGTCCTCGATGTAGCCGCGGATACGGGTGAGCGCCGCCTGGCTGATGATCGGGCCCATCTCGACATCGCCATGCATGCCGTGGCCGATGCGCAGCCGCCGGGCGCGCTCGGCGAGCTTCGGCATCACTGCATCGGCGCTCGCGCCCACCAGCACCGCCACCGAGATCGCCATGCAGCGCTCGCCCGCGGAGCCATAGGCCGAACCGATCAGCGCGTCGACCGCCTGATCGAGATCGGCGTCGGGCATTACCACCATGTGGTTCTTGGCGCCGCCGAGTGCCTGCACGCGCTTGCCGGCGGCCGCGCCGCGCTGGTAGATGTAGTGCGCGATCGGCGTCGAGCCGACGAAGCTCACGGCGCGCACCTGCGGGTGATCGAGCAGCGCGTCCACCGCCGTCTTGTCGCCGTGTACCACGTTGAACACCCCCGCCGGCAATCCCGCCTGCGCAAGCAGCCGTGCCATGAAGAGCGCGGCCGACGGGTCGCGCTCGCTCGGCTTGAGCACGAAGGTGTTGCCGCAGGCGATGGCGAGCGGAAACATCCAACACGGCACCATGCAGGGAAAGTTGAAGGGGGTGATGCCGGCAACCACCCCGAGCGGCTGCCGCAGCGTCCAGTTGTCGATGCCGGTGGACACCTGGTCCGTGAAATCTCCCTTGAGCAGCTGCGGGATGCCGCAGGCGAACTCCACGATCTCGATGCCGCGCGTCACCTCGCCCTGTGCGTCGGCGAACACCTTGCCGTGCTCGCTGGTGATGAGCGCGGCGAGCGCGTCGCGGTGCTCGTTGAGGAGCGCGAGGAAGCGCGCGAGCGTGCGCGCGCGCCGCACCGGCGGCGTGTCCGCCCACGCGCGCCACGCGCCCTGCGCGCTCGCGACCGCGGCGCCGACCTCGGTCGCGCCGGCGAGCGCAACTTCGCGCAACGGCACACCGCTGGCCGGATCGAATACCGCAAGGCGCGCGCCCGTGCCGACGAGCGGCTGCCCGCCGATCCAGTGCGGCACGAGCTCGAGCGGCTCTGATCGCGGCGCGATCGATGGAGCGGACGATGGAGCGGACGAAGGGAGTGTGGAAGCTGCCATACTTGAGCCCACCATCTGGAGCAGGGGCGCGTCGCGGTCTGCGGCGAGCACATACGATCATAGACCACTCGGCGGCGGCCCCCCATACTTGTCTCTCGTGGGCATCCAGGTGCTGTTTCCGACGCTGGTGTACGCGGCACGCTTGCGCTCACGGGGCTGGCGTGCGCTCAACCGCCGCCTGCTCAACGAGTGCCGGCAGCTGCGCGCCGACGATGCCGCCGGCCGGCGCTGGTCGGCAGGCAATTACCCGGGCGGCTACACCTCCTACGGCTCGGCGCACCGCATGCACACGCACTCGCCGACGTTTGCCACCCTGGCGCGTGAGCTCGATCGGCACGTCGCGCGCTTCACGCGCACCTTGCAGATGGACCTCAACGCGCGGGCGCTGGCGATGACCGACTGCTGGGTCAACATCATGGGTCGCGGCAGTGCCCACGGCTTGCATCTGCATCCGCTCTCAACCATCAGCGGCACGTACTATGTCGCCGCGCCGGCGGGTGCGCCGGGACTGAAGTTCGAGGATCCGCGCCTCGAGCGCTTCATGGCCACGCCACCGCGGCGCAGCAGCGCGCGGCGGGCCAACCGCCGCTGGGTCACCTTCCCGGCCCGAGCCGGGGAGCTGCTGTTATTCGAGAGCTGGCTGCGCCACGAAGTCGCGACGCAGTCCGGTGCGGCCGAGCGCGTCAGCATCAGTTTCAACTACAGCTGGTTCTGATGTGGGCACTGCGCAGGCTTGCGCCACGTCAACTTTCAGCGCGAGTGCGCGTTGCACTGAGGCATTCGCAGGAGCTTGCGGCGCCACACGTGCTCACGAGCGAGTTCAGGAAGCGTTCAGCCGGGCTCGGTCAACGTTTCAGCGCAGGAGGAGGCCCCGATATGCGTAATTGGATTCGCGGCATCGCCGCAGCGTTGTTGCTTGCGA
>DATIZW010000216.1:0-9557 GCA_035516875.1 Steroidobacteraceae bacterium | reverse complement strand
CCCGGCGCGAGCACTTTGTCCGCGGGAATCCTGCTCGCCGCCCAGATCTTCCACTCATGCTCGTGGCGCGCATTGGCCGCCTCGAAGAGGATCGTCGCCGGGCGCGCCCGCAGAACCAGGCCGATGATCCGCTCGAGGGGGATGTCGTGGTCGTGGGGGCCTTCGTAATTGCCCCAGCAGACGTGCATGCGCATCTGCTGCGGTGGGATGTCCGCGGTCGCAGCGTTCAGCGCCTCGACGTTGGCGGCGGCGACCTTGAGGAACTCCTCCTCGCTCAGGTCCTGGTATCCGGTATGGCGCGACATCGCGAGATCCGGACAGTCGAGCTGCAGCTGCACGCCGCTCGCGGCGATGGCGGCGTATTCCGGCCGCATGGCGCTCACCAGGTCGGCGAGATAGGCATCGTGACTCGGGTAGAAAGCATTGGGTTGAAACGCGGTGATCAGGCCCGGAGAGGCCGCATTGAGGAAGCCGCGGACACGATGGCCCGCGAGGGCCCGGGCGAAGCGACGGATATCCTGCTGGCAGGGCTCGAGATTCTTGAGCCGTACGGGACCGACGCAGCTCGCCCGCACGAACTCCTGCTCGCCCATGATCAGCGCGAGCTTCCTGCGCAGCGCCGGGAGGTCCGCGAGATCGAGTGCGGGCTTGCGGGCGACGTGCCCGCCGAAGCCCGACAGCCGCTCGGTGATGTAGGTCGAATAGCCGACCTTGCCGAGCTCACCGTCGCTCACGATCGATACGCCTGCCGCGGCCTGCCGCGTCACCGCATCCTCGACCGCAGCCTGGACGAGCCGCTCGAGCGCGGCCGCATCGTAGGGCCTGCCCTGGTCGCGGGCGAGCAGCAGCGGCGCCAGCTCATCTCCCCGCGGCAGGCTGCCGACGTGCGTCGTCAGGATATCCGCCATGAATGTCCTGTTGCCTTTTTGTAGGCAATGCATACAAATATGTCGTAACACGGCTCCAGCGTCTACCCGCCGCGGAGCGTCGCAACCGTCCCGCAGCATGCGGGCAGAGGAAAGGCAGATGAGCGACATTGCCGCACTCACCGCCCGCATCGAGAAGCTCGAGCACGAGCTCGCGATCCAGCAGGACATCCACCAGATCCGCCGCGTGCAATACACGTACGGCTACTTCATCGACAAGTCGCAGTACAACGAGGTGGTCGATCTCTTCGCCGGCGACGGTGAGGTGTGGTTCCTCGGCGGCATCTACAAGGGCAAGGCGGGCGTGCGGCGCTTGTACATCGAGCGCTTCCAGAAGCAGTTCACCCAGGGGCACAACGGCCCGCGCTACGGCTGGCTGCTCGATCATCCGCAGCTGCAGATGGTGATCGACGTCGCTCCCGACCGCCGCACCGCCCACGCCCGCGGCCGCTCCATGATGCAGGCCGGCCTGCATCACACGGCCGAGGGTCAGCAGCGCGCCTGGTGGGAGGGGGGCATTTACGAGAACAGCTATGTGCGCGAGAGCGGCGCCTGGAAGATCAAGGCACTGCGCTACTACCCCTTCTGGCATGGCAGCTTCGCCGAAGGATGGGCGAGGACCCCAATCGATTTCATCCCCATGGCGAAGAAGGTCTACCCGGAGGACCCGCTCGGGCCGGATGCACTGATCGATCCGCAGCCGCGGCTGTGGCCGGCGACCGACACGGTCGCGTTCCACTACCCGCACCCGGTAACCGGCAAGCCGATCGTGCTCGACAACAGTCGCGCACGCGAAGGGTTCAGGGATGGATGAGGCCATGAGTCACGCAGCCGCCGAGGTGCACGCCGCGATCGATTACCTGGTACCGACGTCGCGCATCAACCGGCGTTTCTGGGCACCGGGGAAGGAGCTCAATACCGGCGTCTACGCCTCCTATCCCGTGACCATCCGCAATGCGCGCCTCGGCGGCCCGTTCACGCTCGATGCGCATGGCTTCTGCCTCGGACGGCATCAGACCGCGATCACCGACTGGGAGAACCAGTACGGCCCCGACTCGGCGTACGCCGCGGAAGTCGCGCGCGTCGCCATGCAACTGTGCGGCGCCGATGTCGTGGTGCCGATCGGAGGCATGCTGCGCAACTCCGCCGCGACGAGCCCCACCGTGCAGCCGCCGGCCGCGGAGGCTCACGTCGACTTCACGCAGAGCTTCGCGGAGCGCAGAGCCGAGGCCATGTACCGCAGCGCCCGTCCCCATGGGCCCGGCTACCGCCGCTTCATCGGCTTCAGCCTCTGGCGCGTGCTTTCGGCGCCGCCGCAGGACATGCCGCTGGCGCTGTGCGAGGGACGCTCGGTGCGCGATGAGGAGGGCACGCGCAACACCAAGGTCGACGTCGCAGAAATACCGAGCGGCGATGCCCTGTATGCGCCGATTGCGGGCGAGGAGAGCATGCCGGCCGCGACCATCTTCCACTACTCGCCCGGGCATCGCTGGTGGTACTTCCCGGACATGGAGCCCGACGAGGTGATCTTCATCAAGCTCTACGACTCGGATCACGCCACGGCCTGGCGCTGCCCGCACACGGCGTTCCGCGACAACACCCGCCCGGATGCCCGCCCGCGCCGCTCGATGGAGTTCCGGGCGATGGCGTACTTCTCGGAGCGCTAAGGCTCTGCAGCGCGCTGCCGGGCGGCGGCCACTGACGTGGCGCAGTCAGGCGGCGTCGAGCTCGGTGGCGCTCACCCACCAGCCGTGCACCTGTGGCCTCAGGCGGTGAGGAATCCTGACCTGCGCGAGCGGGCCGGCCGCCACGTTGCCGGCGTCGAGGATCCAGAGTGCGTGACTGAAATCCGCCGCCGCGGTCTGCTGATCGACGACGGTGAGCAGCCACCCCTCGTGTGAGGGCTGCGAGGACGGCACGTGCACCGGCTCGCTCAGGCAGTGGGCGGGCGGCAGCGCCAGCGCCTGCGGCGGCTTGCCGGTGAGGTCCACACGCAGGAGCGTATTGAACATCACGCCGACCGGGCCGCCGGCGACCGGCGGGCCCTGCATGCCGGGGTTCATGGTGAGCAGCCAGCCGTGGGTGTAGGGGCGGCCCTGGAACGCGGCCGGAATCATCGGCAGATCTCCCGGTGGTCCGATCGTGGTCTCGGTGACGCGGTCGCTACCGTCCTCGAGGTTGATCGTCCAGCGCGCCAGGCAGGCGCCGGTGTCGCCGGGCGCCACGTTGAGACCCGAGGCACGCTGGATGAAGGGAAAAGCATTCACGTTCGCGAGGCATTGATCGAGGTGAATGCCACCGCCGGCATCCTCGAACGCGTTCATCATGTGATAGCAGGACACACCGTTCGGCCCGCGAAACCACCGCAGTTCGGCGACCGAGCCGTAGCGGGGCATGACGCCTACCCAGCTCTCACGGCCGAGCTCGTGCACCCAGTGATCGCCACCCGCCTTGAGGCGGGTGAGATCGCAAGTGGTCGGGTAGATGGGGAAGAGCGCGTAACGCTCCGTGATGCAGAAGTCGTGCATCATCGCGCAGTAGGGCGCATCGAACCATTGCTCGCGATCGAGATCGCCGTGCCGGTCCGCGATGCAGTACGCGACCTTGGTTGAGGCGAGCCCGTCGGCCTCGTAGCCGAAGAAGAAGAGCTCGCCGCTCGCTGGGTCGACGCGCACGTGCGCCGTCACCGTGGCGCTTCGCAGGCGGCCGCCGAAGTCGTACCGCCCGAGGGTGGCGAGCGTGCGCGGATCCAGGCGATAGGGGCGTCCGTCTTCCTTGGTCATGAGCAGCCGCCCGGCGTGCCACACCGGAGTGGTGTTGGCCACCGTGCGGTCGAGGCCGGCGGCGCGCGCGTCATCGGTGAACGGATTGCGATACTTGCCGAACAGCGCCCGGCCGGCGGCCACCTCGGCCCGGTGCCGCTCGGTCTGCACGTAGCGAATCGCGAAGCTGACCTCGCCGCCGGCAAAGCGCATCGCCGACACCATGCCGTCACCGGAGATGACGGCGGCCCCATCTTCGATGTACGGCGGGAAGGCCGGATCGGGAATGGCGCGGAAGAAGGTACCGCGGACGTCGGCGGGAATGCGTCCCTCGACCTTGAGTCCCCTGAGCTCGTACTCCGCGCCGATGGGTGCGTTCAGGCCCGTGAATTCCGGCGTATCCGGGAAGGTCCGGCTCATGATCTCAGCCTCCGGCGAACCACAGCGCGAGCGCCCGCATCTCGATGCTCACGCGCGGCGGGGCGTGCGCCGGACACGAGGAATTGTCGAAGGCGACGTGCGGCACGCAGTGCGCGCGGTCCGTATCGCTGTCATGGGTCTTGAAGATGAGCGCCTCGTCGCGGTGCATGTCGGGGAACCAGTGCCAGCGATGCCCTCGCGCGTGGGTTAGCAGCAGGCCCTCGAACGACCATTCCGGCTCTCCGGGCTTGTCGAATACGGCATCCGCCGCGATGAGGTCAGCCGCGGCGACGCTGCGCGCGTCACACACCGCGAGCGGCACGTCCTGCGGAGGCACGGAGAGGGCGCGCCAGATGTTGTAATGCACGAAGCGCGCGAGCCGCCGCCCGGGGGGAGCCGCTCGTTGCGCGAACGCTGCCGCGGTCGGATCACTCACGTCGACGTGCGCAAAGCGTGCCGGACGGGAATTGTCGAGGACACCCGAGTGCGGGGAGCGTTCGCTGAAGCGCAGGATGCCGGGACTCGTGACCAGCACGAGGTCAGCGCCCGAGATGCGCGCAATGAGCGCGACGATCTCCGGGCGATGGAGCGTCTCGAGCGCCGCGCGCTCGGTGAGATCGCTGACTGCGCTCGTGTGCGCGACGAGGGAGAAGCCGGCGCCATCCAGGGTGGGCGCCGCAGCGCGCGCGTCCGCAATGTCCATCTCGACGGGAGCGATGTCGAGAACGTCGCGGCTGTGATCGTTGGCGTAGTAGCGCGGGCGCGCGACGCCGCGCCCGGCATAAGCGATCATCGCGCGTGTGTGCATGCGCGCGCCCCCTGCCGCATTATTGCGGGTCGCGGTTCCACAGTGCCGTCAGGACCGGCAACACCATCGGCCGCAGCGGCTCGGGCACGCGCTCGAGCAGCGCGGCTTCGTGCGCCTCCACCACCCGGCGCGCCCTGGCGAGCAGCATACGCCCGCGGCTCGTAAGATCGAGCGCCTGCGAGCGCCCGTCGACCTGCCGCCGCCGGATCGCGCCGCGCTTCTCCAGGCGGGAGATGAACGGCACCATGTTGGCCCGCTGGATGTCGAGGACGCGCCCCGCCTCGCTCTGGGTGATGCCGGGGCGCGACTCGATCAACATCAGCATGGCGGCCGCCGCGTGCCGCAGACCGAGCGGCGCGAGCCCTTCGTTGAGCTCGGCGAGCGCCGCCACCGAAGCGCGCCGCAGCACGTAGCCGGACAGCTTGAGCAGCGGATCTTTCATGCGCGCGCCGGGGTTGTCGGCGAATTCCGCATGGAGCATACTGTTATATTATATAGCAATAATGTCATCCCATGGTCCGAAGAACTCACGGTCGAGGGGCTCGCGGCGCGCGTCGCGGCCGCGGCGCTCCGCTGACGCCCACCGCCGAGCAGGGGAAGCCTATGAGCAAGCGAGACGAAGCGGATACCGTCGCCGTCGAGGTCAAGGACCAGATCGCCTGGGTGAAGTTCAATCGCCCGGAGAAACGCAACAGCATGAGCCCGACGCTCAACCGGCAGATGCTGCGGGTCATCACCGAGCTCGAGTTCCGCGACGATGTCGGCGTGCTGGTGCTGACGGGCGAGGGTGCGGCCTGGTCGGCCGGCATGGACCTCAAGGAGTACTTCCGCGAGACGGAAGCGCATGGACTCAAGGGTGTGCGCCAGTCGCAGCGCGAGGCGTATGCCTGGTGGGAGCGGCTGCGCTGGTACCAGAAGGTAACCATTGCGATGGTCAACGGCTGGTGCTTCGGCGGCGCCTACGGCCCGCTGTTCGCCTGCGATCTCGCCTTCTGCTCCGAGGATGCGCAGTTCGGGCTGTCGGAGATCAACTGGGGCATCCTTCCGGGTGGCGGCGCCACCAAGGTGGCCGTCGAGCTCATGCCGATGCGCACCGCGATGTATCACGCGCTGCTCGGGGAGACGCTGGGCGGCCGCGAAGCCGCCAGCGTCGGGCTGGTGAACGAGGCGCTTCCCGCCGCGCGCCTGGAGGCACGCGTGCGCGAGGTGGCGGGGAAGCTGCTCAAGAAGAACTGGGAAACGCTCAAGGCCACCAAGGACGCGGTGCGCCGCGTGCGTGGCATGACCTATGACGAGGCCGAGGACTACCTGATCCGCGCCCAGGAGGCGCTCAACTGGCACGACAAGTCGGACGGGCGACACCACGGCATGAAGCAGTTTCTCGACGACAAGACGTACAAGCCCGGCCTCGGCGAGTACGACAAGTCGAAGTGAGAACGGGCAGCGTGGGAAAGGCGCGCCATACCTGCGGCGTCGCACGACGCCTCAGTCCGCGTCGCGCACCGTGAGCGCGAGTAACGCCGCCGCCGCCAGCACCGACCCGCACGCCATGATCAGCGCCACGGTCGACAGCGCGAGCCCGGCCTGAAACAGGTAGCCGGCGATCACGGGCGCGATCACCGCACCACCGCGGCCCACGCCGACCGCAAAGCCGGTACCGGTCGCGCGGACGTGCGTGGGAAATACCTTGGCGAACAAGAGATAGAAGCCCGCGATCGCGGCGTTGGTGAACAGCCCGGTGAATGCGAGCGTCGTCTTGAGGCTCGCCAGATCCGCCGCGCCGCGGCCGAACCAGACGATCATCAACGCCCCGGCGAGGAGCGTGAAGAGCGTCAGGGCCTTCACCGAGACCCGGGTGGCAATCAGGCCGAACAGCGCGCCCCCGATCGCACCGCCGAGGCTCACCCAGGTGAGCACGCCGGCCGCTGCCTGCGGCGCGAACCCCATGTCGACCACGATCTTCGGCACCCATTTGAGGATGAAATAGAAACTGGTGATGTGGGCGAAGTAGCCGAAGGTGATCAGCGCCGTCGTCGCCAGCAGCCCCGGCCTCAATACGTCGGTGATCGAGCGCCGCTCGGCGGCCGCGCCCGCCGCACTGAGCGCGTCCGCCGCAGCGTGACCGAAACGCGCGAGGATACGATTGATACGCTCGAGCGCCCCCGGCGCGCGGCGCCGGTCGAGAAAGGCGACGGATTCGGGCACCCACAGCCACACGATCGGCAGAAAGGCGGCCGTCGCCCAGCCGCCGGCGATGAACACCGCTCGCCAGCTGCCCTCGGTGAGCAGCCGCTGCACGCAGAGGCCACCGATCGTTCCGCCGAGCGGATAGCCAATCACCATCAACCCCAGCGCAAAACTGCGCCAGCGTCGACTGGAGACCTCCGCGGCGGCGGCGTTGATCGAGGCGAGGGTGCCGCCGATACCGAGCCCGGTGAGCAGCCGCCAGGGAAGCAGCTCCGCGACGGCATGTGCATGAGCGGCGCCGAACATGCCGAGCGCCATGGCCACGAGACAGGCAAGGATCGTCGGACGCCGGCCGATCTTGTCGGCGACACCGCCGAGCAGCAGCGAGCCGAGCGCCATGCCGAACAGCTCCGTCGACAGGACCCAGCCGAGCGTCGCCTTGTCGATGGCCCAGTCCCTGACGATTCCGGGAGAGGCGAAGCTGATCGACAGGACGTCGAAGCCATCGAGCGCGTTCAGCCCGACCGTGACCAGCACCGCCAGCCATTGGCCGACCCCCATGACGCCATCGTCGATGATGGCTTTCGGGTCCTTACCCGCCATGTTCCCCCTCGGTTGTCGCGGCGCTGACGCCGTTCTATTCGTGAATGCGGCTGAGCAGCTCGATCAGCTTGGTCACTTCCTTATCGGTGAAGCGCGACTTGAGCCACTGCTCGTGCTGGTGGATGGCCCGCTTGGCGCTCGCGAGCGCCTTGCGGCCCGAGTCGGTGAGGTTCAGCGCCTGCTTGCGGCCATCGCTGCGGGATTTGCGGCGCAGCAGGTACCCCTTCGCCTCGAGCCGGTTCACGATGGCCATGGTGGTGGCGCGGTCCATGCGCATGCGCTGGGCGAGGCCGGTCTGGGCGATGTCCGGGTGATCGTGGACCAGCCACAGCGCCGAGACCTGCTTTTGCGTGAGGTCGAGCTCGGCGAAGGTTTCGGTGAAATGCCGGTAGACCGCTCCGTGCGCCAGGCGAATGTGAAAGCCGACGATATTGCGGATCTCGCCGATGTCCTCATCACCCGCGACGTGCGGCGTCGTGATGGCGACGCTGTCTCGAAGATGCTTTGACATCGGCCTACCCCGGATAAGATTGTTAGTATAACTTACAAAGACCGAAGGTACGTGCCATGGCCCATTTTCCCCGGACGCCCGGCTTTACCGGCTTCAACACGCCGACGCGCATCGAAGCGGACAGCGTCGATCTTGCGCACGAGGGCACCATTCCCCCGCAGCTGAACGGGGCATTCTTCCGCGTGCAGCCCGATCCCCAGTTCCCGCCACGACTGGGCGATGACATCTCTTTCAACGGCGACGGCATGATAACGCGCTTCCATTTTCATGATGGTCGGTGCGATCTTCGCCAGCGCTGGGCCCGTACCGACAAGTGGCAACTGGAGCACGCTGCCGGCCGGGCGCTGTTCGGCGCCTACCGCAACCCGCTCACCGATGACGAGTCGGTCAATGGCCGGATCCGCGGCACCGCCAACACCAACGCCTGGATCTACGGCGGCAGGCTGTACGCACTCAAGGAGGACTCGCCGGCGCTGCTCATGGATGCCGCGACGCTCGAGACGCAGGGCTACACCGCCTTCAACGGCAGGATGAAGGGTCAGACCTTCACTGCGCATCCCAAGGTCGATCCGCGGACGGGCAACATGATCGCGTTCGGCTACGCCTCGTCCGGACTGTGCAGCGAGGACTGCGCCTTCTACGAGATCACCCCGGAGGGGGAGCTGCTCCGCGAGCTGTGGTTCAAGGCACCCTACTACTGCATGATGCACGACTTCGCGATCACCGAAGACTACGCGCTGTTCCACATCGTGCCGTCCATCGGCAGCTGGGAGCGGCTGCGCCAGGGCCTGCCGCACTTCGGTTTCGACACGACGCTGCCGGTGTACCTCGGGGTGCTGCCGCGCCACGCGGATGCTACGGCGAAGGATCTGCGCTGGTTCAAGCGCGACAACTGCTTCGCCAGCCACGTGCTGAACGCCTTCCAGGACGGCACGCGGATCCACTTCGACACACCGGAAGCGAAGAACAACATGTTCCCGTTCTTTCCCGACGTGCATGGCGCGCCGTTCAACCACGCCGAGGCGATGAGCTACCTGACGCGTTGGACGGTCGACATGCGATCGGCTGCCCAGGCCTTCACCCGCATCGAGCGCCTCACCGACACCGCGGCCGAATTCCCGCGGATCGACAACCGCTTCACCGGCTTGCCGTATCGCCACGGCTGGCTGCTCGAGATGGACCTGCGCCGTCCGGTCGAGCTGCGCGGCGGCAGCGCGGGCGGGCTGCTCATGAACTGCCTGTTCCACAAGGATCTCGCCAGCGGGGCCGAGCAGCACTGGTGGTGCGGACCCGTTTCGAGCCTGCAGGAGCCGTGTTTCATCCCTCGCCACAGCAAGGCC
>DATIZW010000215.1:0-8545 GCA_035516875.1 Steroidobacteraceae bacterium | reverse complement strand
GACGTGCGCGACGACGCGTCCAGAGGGGATCGACATCACGAAGTAGGTGCTGAAAAAGGTGAACTGGATGAGCATCGTCTGCGCGTAGTTCATCGAGAACACCGCCTTCAGATGCGGGATCAGCACGTCGTTGAGACAGGTGAGCGCCCCCCAGGCGAAGAAGATGCTCGAGAGGATCGCGATCGCCGCAGTGGAGGACAGGTCGCGGCGAGGCATGGCACGGCCCTCCGGGTGTAGGCGTTCGGGCGTTGGCTGCGCAGCCCGCGTGCGCCGATGCGGCACAATAGCCGATCTCAACCGCGACCAGAACCTCCGGGGGCGAGCCATGAGCGCAGGGCGGATCGGCAGGCGGCGCGCACGTTCGCGCCTGGCCGCGGTGCTCACGCTCGCTGCCGCGGCGAGCGGCGGCGCCGCGCCGGGCGTCGCGGCTGATCCGGCCGGCGCAGCCTACGCGTCGGTCGATCCCTTCATCGGCACTGGCGGCGAGGGACACACCTTTCCGGGAGCAGTAGTCCCGTTCGGCATGATCCAGCTGAGTCCCGACACGCAGATCAAGGCGCGCAGCGAGGGCTTCGGCTGGTCGGCCGGCTATCGCTACGAGGACCACACCATCGTCGGCTTCTCACATACGCACTTCTCCGGGACCGGTCACTCGGACCTCGGCGACGTGCTGCTGACGCCGATCGCGGGGGAAGTACGCTTCGAGCGCGGCGAGCCCGACAAGCCCGGCAGCGGCTACACCTCGCGCTTCCGCCACGCCTCCGAGATCGCGCAGCCGGGCTACTACGCGGTCACCCTGGATGACTACGACGTGCGTGCCGAGCTCACCGCGAGCGCGCGCGTCGGCGTGCACCGCTATCACTTCCCGGCCGGCCGCAGCGCGCACGTGCTCATCGACCTGCGCACCGGCATGTACGATTACCCGGGCAAGGTGCTGTGGGCGCGGCTGCGGCTGCGCCCCGACGGCACCGTCAGCGGCTTTCGCGAGACGCGCGGCTGGGCGCCCGGGCGGCAGCTGTATTTCGCGCTGCGCTTCTCCACGACGCCGAGCGGACACGAATTCCGCAACACCGAGACCGACATCCTCTACAAGGGCTTTCCGCCGCCGGCCGATCGGGAGCCGCGCGCGCGGGCGCAGCTCGAGGGTCGGCAGCTGGTCGGAGCGTTCGACTTTGCCCCCACCGCGGGCGATACGCTCATCGTCAAAGTGGCGATCTCCCCCGTGAGCGAGGAGAGTGCGGTCGCCAACCTCGCCGAAGTGCCGGGTTTCGATTTCGACGCCGTGCGGCGCGCAGCGCGCGAGCGCTGGACGCAGGCCCTGTCGGCCATCGAGGTGACGGCTCCCGCACCGCTCAAGCGCAGCTTCTATACGGCGCTCTACCACGCGCTGCAGGCGCCGAGTCTCTTCATGGACAGCGACGGCGGTTTCCGCGGTCCCGACAACGCCGTGCACCGCGCCGCGGGCTTCACCAACTACTCGACATTCTCGCTGTGGGACACCTACCGGGCGCTGCACCCGCTCCTTACGCTCGTGCAGAGCGAGCAGCGCACCGACGACATCGTGCAGTCGCTGCTCGCGGCACAGCGCGTCAGTCCCTTTGGACTGCTGCCGGTCTGGGCGTTCCACGGCCTCGAGACCTGGTGCATGATCGGTTATCACGCCGTGCCGGTTATCGCCGATGCCTGGATGAAGGGCATCCGCGGCTACGATGCCGACGCCGCGCTCGCCGCCATGGTCGCCACCGCGACCTACGGCCCCTATGGCGGACTCGCTCCCTACATGCAGCTCGGCTACGTGCCGATCGACGCGGAAGGCGAGGCCGTGTCGAAGACGCTCGAGTACGCCTTCGACGACTGGACCATCGCGCGCATGGCAGAGGGCATGGGCCGTGGTGAGATCGCGGCGGTCTTCTACCGGCGCGCCACCAACTGGCACAACGTATTCGATCCGGCGAGCGGCTTCATGCGTGCACGGCGACGCGACGGCTCCTTCCGCGAGCCCTTCGACCCGGCACGGAGCGGCTACGGCACCGATTACACCGAGGGCAACGCCTGGCAATACTCGTGGTACGTGCCGCAGGACATTGCCGGACTGGTGCAGGCGCACGGCGGAACCGCGGCGCTGCTCGGAAAGATCGATCAGGTGTTCGATGCAAAGGTCGATCCGCGGGTGTTCGCGCACATGGAGGACATCACCGGACTCATCGGCTGGTACGCGCACGGCAACGAGCCGAGCCACCACATCGCCTACATCTACGCTGCAGCCGGCGAGCCCTGGCGCACGCAGGCGCGGCTCGCCGCCATCATGAACAGTCAGTACGCGCCGCGCCCCGACGGGCTGGCCGGCAACGACGATCTCGGGCAGATGTCCGCGTGGTTCATCTTCACGGCGCTCGGCTTCTACCCGCTCGCCCCGGCGAGCAACGAGTACATCATCGGCCGCCCGTTCCTCGAGCGCGCCACGCTCAGTCTGCCCACCGGTAAGCGCTTCATCGTCAGCGCACCGGGCGTCGACGATGCGCACCCCTATATCGCGCGCGTCACGCTGAACGGTAGGGCGCTCGGGCGCGCCTTCATCCGGCACGAGGAGATCATGGCGGGCGGAGAGCTGCGCTTTACCATGCAGGCCACGCCGAACCGCGAGTGGCCCGGGGCCGGAGCACCGCAGCCCTACTCGATGTCGCAACGCTGAAGGCCCCCGCCGGCATTCCCCAACGGACGTCGCTGCGCCGGCTGCTTATCCCACCCGGCCGTAACGCTCGCCGGGCCCGATCCAGCGCGCGGTGAGCGCGGTCACCTGCGCACCGTCGCCGCCGAGCAGCCGCTCGGCACACGCCTGGACGCGCGGCAGCAGCTCGGCATCGCGCATCAGATCCGCGACGCGCAGCTGCGCGAGCCCGGTCTGACGGGTGCCGAGCAGCTCCCCCGGGCCACGCAGCTCGAGGTCGCGCCGGGCGATCTCGAAGCCGTCGCCGGTCTCGCGAATCACCTTGAGCCGCTCGCGCGCGAGCGCCGAGAGCGGCGCGCGGTATAGCAGCACGCAGCTGCTCGCCTCGCTCCCGCGGCCGACGCGCCCGCGCAACTGGTGGAGCTGCGCGAGTCCCATGCGCTCGGCGTTCTCGATCACCATCAGCGTCGCGTTGGCTACGTCCACGCCGACCTCGATCACCGTGGTTGCCACCAGCAGCTGCAGTCGGCCGGCCTTGAAGGCCAGCATGGCCTGCTCGCGCGCTGGCGCGCCCATGCGGCCGTGCACGATCCCGACCTTCACGGCCGGGAGCGCCGCGGCGAGCCGCGCCGCGGTTTCTTCCGCGGCCTGTGCGCGCAGCTCGTCCGATTCGTCGATCAGCGGGCATACCCAATACACCTGCCGCCCGGCGCGGCAGGCCTCGACGATCCGCGTGACGACCTCGGCGCGCCGCTGTTCGGGCACGACCACGGTCTGCACGCTGCTGCGTCCCGGCGGCAGCTCGTCGATCACCGAGATGTCGAGGTCGGCGTAAGCGGTCATGGCGAGCGTTCGTGGAATGGGTGTCGCCGTCATGATGAGCTGGTGCGGCAGCCGTCCGCCCTGCTGCCCCTTTTCCGACAGCTTGAGGCGCTGCTGCACGCCGAAACGGTGCTGCTCGTCGACGATGACGAGCGCAAGGCGAGCGAACTCGATGCCTTCCTGGAACAGCGCGTGCGTGCCGACCACCACGCGGATCTCGCCGGCGGCAATCGCGGCGAGCGCGCTGCGGCGCGTGCGCGCCGGCAGGCTCCCGGAGACGAGCGCGACCGTCTCACCGAGCGGGGCGAACCAGTCGCGAAAGCTGCGCCAGTGCTGCTCGGCGAGCAACTCCGTGGGCGCCATCAGCGCCGCCTGTGCCGCGCTACCGGCGGCGCGCGCCGCGGCCGCAGCGGCGATCACCGTCTTGCCGCAGCCGACATCGCCCTGCAGCAGCCGCAGCATCGGCAGCTCGCCGGAGAGGTCCTGCTCGGCCTCGGCAAGCGCCCGCGACTGCGCGCGCGTGAGCGCAAACGGCAGAGCCTCGAGAAAACGCCGGCCGAGCCCGGCCGCATCGCGCAGCGGCGGTGCCGGGTCGGTCCGCAGGGCGCGCTTGCGGAGCTTCAGCGCCAGGTGGTGCGCCAGCAGCTCCTCGAACGCGAGGCGTCGCTGCGCGGGGTGACGCCCGGCGGAGAGCTCATCGAGCCTGGCCGAGCGCGGCGGTGCGTGCAGGTAGAGAAGCGCCTGTTGCAGCGAGGGCAGCCCCGGTGGCAGTCCTGCGTCTGCCGAGAGCAGGTCGGGAAGACCCGAGCGCTCGAGCTCGCGCAGCGCCTCCTGGATGAGCGCGCGCAGCCGCCCCTGGGGGACGCCTTCGGTGAGTGGGTAAATCGGGGTGAGTGTGTCTTCGAGCGGGGCAGCACCGGCGAGCAGCCGGCGATACTCCGGATGCACCATCTCGAGCCCCAGAGGTCCGCGGCGTACCTCGCCGAAGCAGCGCAGCCGCGTGCCGCGAGCGAGGTTCGACTGCTGGCTCGTCGAGAAATGGAAGAAACGCAGCGTCAGCATCCCCGAGCCGTCGGAGAGACGGCATAGCAGCTGGCGGCGGCCGCGGTAGGCGACCTCGGTGAGCTGGATCTCCCCTTCGACCACGGCGCGTGCGCCGGGCGTGAGCGTGCCGATCGGCACGAGGCGCGTGCGATCCTCGTAGCGCAGCGGCAGCAGGAACAGCAGATCCGACACGCGCCGCACGCCAAGGTGCGCGAGGCGCTCGGCGAGCGCTGCCCCGACCCCGCGCAGAGCGGTTACCGTGCGTTCCTCGGCGCGGGCGGCCCCGGGGGGCGCCACGGCGCGCCGCGGCGAGCCGGACCGTGAGCTCAGGGAAGGTGCAGGACGCACTCGATCTCGACCTGCGCGCCGCGCGGCAGCTGCGCGACGCCGACCGCGGCGCGCGCCGGGTAGGGCTTGGCGCAGTAGATCGCCATGATCTCGTTGACCTTGGCGAAATGCGCGAGATCGGTGAGGTAGACGTTCATCTTCACGGCATCCGCGAGCGAGCCACCGGCGGCCTCGGCCACCGCCTTGAGGTTCTCGAACACGCGGCGGATCTGCGCTTCGATGTCGCCGCCCACCAGTTGCATGGTGGCCGGATCGAGCGCCACCTGCCCGGAGAGGTACACGGTGTCGCCGGCGCGCACCGCCTGCGAGTACGTGCCGATGGCCTGCGGCGCACGCTCGGTGTGAATGACCTGGCGGCTCATCCTGCGGTCCTCCTTAGTGCGGGGATCATTCGCTGTCGCCATCGATGTCGCTGTCGGCGTCGACGCGGTGCGCGGCGACATCCGGGTGGGCGCCGTGGCGCGCGTGTGCGGCGATGGTGCGTGTGACGCGCGTGACGTCCGGCATGCGGCGGATGACGCGCATCAGCCGCGCGAGATGCCGGCGGTCGCGCACCCGCAGCTCGAAGGTCAGCACCGCGGTGTCGCTGTCCTGCTCGTCGATCGAGACGTGATCGATGTTGGTTTCGGTGCCGGCGATCGCAGCCGCGACCGCCGCCAGCACCCCGGTGCGATTGACCACGTTGGCACGGATCTCGGCGGCGAACAGGCGGTCGGGCGCCGTCTGCCAGCTCACCGGCAGCCAGTTCTCCGGGTGCTTGCGGTAGTCCTCGACGTTCACGCAGTTCTCGCGGTGGATCACCACGCCGCGCCCGGAGGAGAGGAAAGCGAAGATCGGGTCATAGGGGATGGGGAAGCAGCAGCGCGCATAGGTGACCAGCAGGCCCTCGGTGCCGGCGATGGCGAGTGGGGCGAGGCCCGAGGGGCCGCTCGCCGCCGGAGCGGCGGGCAGCAGCCGCCGTGCGACCAGCGGCGCGAGGCGCTCGCCGAGCCCGATCTTCTCGTAGAGCTCGTCCAGGTCCTTCATGCCGAGCTCGCCGAGCGCGGCGCTGCGGACCTCCTCGCTCACATCCTCGAGCGACAGCGAGAACTCGCCGAGTGCCTGCGTGAGGAGCTTCGAGCCGAGCGCGATCGCCTCGGTGCGTCGCAGGCTCTTGAGGTAGTGGCGGATGGCGCTGCGCGCCTTGGCAGTCACGACGAAATTGACCCAGGAGGGATTGGGGGTCGCGCCCTTGGCGGTGATGATCTCGACCGTTTGGCCGTTGCGCAGCACGGTGCGCAGCGGTGTGAGGCGCCGATCGACCTTGGCCGCGACACAGCGGTTGCCGATGTCGGTGTGCACGGCGTAGGCGAAATCCACGACGGTGGCCCCCGACGGCAGCCGCAGGATCTGCCCCTTGGGGGTGAACACGTACACCTTGTCGGGGAACAGGTCGACCTTGACGCTCTCGAGGAACTCCTCGGAGCTGCCCGCCTCCTGCAGCGACACCAGGTTCGAGAGCCACTCGCGGGTGCGTTCCTGCTGGCCCGCGTCGGCATCGCCGCCGGCCTTGTACCTCCAGTGCGCCGCGATACCCGCTTCTGCCACGCGGTGCATGTCGTTGGTGCGGATCTGTACCTCGATCGGCACGCCGTTCGGGCCGAAGAGCGTGGTGTGCAGCGACTGGTAGCCGTTGACGCGCGGGATGGCGATGTAGTCCTTGAAGCGTCCGGGCATCGGCTTGAACACCGCGTGCACCGCGCCGAGCGCGCGATAGCAGGTGTCGGGGCGGTCGACCACGATGCGGATGCCGTAGACGTCGACGATCTCGTTGAGCGGGGCGCGCTTGCGGCGCATCTTGCGGTAGATGCTGTACAGGTGCTTCTCACGTGTCAGCACCTGCGCCGGGATCTCGCTCTTCATGAGCGCCGCCTTGAGCTGCTGGTCGATCTTCTTCAGGAACTCCTTCTGGTTGCCGCGGGCGCGCCGCAGGGCCCGCTCGAGCACGTGGTAGCGCCGCGGATAGAGCGCCTTGAAGCCCAGGTCCTCGAGCTCGAGCTTCATGTTGTAGAGGCCGAGCCGCTCGGCGATCGGTGCATAGATCTCGAGCGTCTCGCGCGCGATCGCGCGGCGCCGCGCCGGCGCCATCGCCTCGATGGTGCGCATGTTGTGCATGCGGTCGGCGAGCTTCACCAGGATGACGCGCAGGTCGCGCACCATCGCCAGCAGCATCTTGCGGAACGACTCGGCCTGCGCTTCCTCGCGGCTCTTGAACTTGATCTGGTCGAGCTTGGTGACGCCGTCGACGATCTCCGCGACGTTGGCGCCGAAGCGAGCCGCGAGCTGGTCCTTCGGTGTAGGGGTGTCCTCGATGACATCGTGCAGGATGGCGGCGACGATGGTGTCGGCATCGAGCCGCAGGTCCGCGAGGATCGCGGCGGCCGCGACCGGGTGCGCGATGAATGGCTCGCCGGAGAGGCGCTTCTGCCCGCGGTGCGCCGAGGTACCGAACTCCGCCGCCTCGCGGATGCGCCCCACCTGATCGTCGGGCAGGTAACCGCCGACCGCGCCGAGCAGCTCCTTCAGTCCCGGAGTGCGTCTTGCGCCGGGCAGCAGTCCCAGGAGCGAAGACGCGTAGTCCATCGGTTTAGGCTTGAGCCGTCAGTCTCCGAGGCCGAACTGCGGCGCGCGGAAGCTCGACTGGCTCTCGGCGTCGGGCAAGATCGACTCCGGCGCGGGCTCGGGCTCGCGGAGCATCTCGGCGGTTACGTTGCCGGCGGCGATCTCACGCAACGCCAGCACCGTCGGCTTGTCGTTCTCGAGTGGCAGCGTCGCCTCCGCGCCATTCGCCAGGCGCCGCGCGCGCTGTGCCGCGAGCAGCACGAGCTGGAACAGGTTGTCGACGTTCTGCAGACAGTCTTCTACGGTGATTCGGGCCATGGTCGGTCAGCTTGGTTGGAGCGCCCCCTCCGGGGGGCACAGGATCCGAAATCATAGCGGAAAACCCGGCGTTCCGGCCAGCTTGGGGCGCCAGGCGCTACGGTCCGCGCCGTATCAGCTGCCCGCGAGCAGCTCGGCCACGAGCGGCGCGAGCTGCGGCCGGTCGCTGCGCAGCGCCGCGCCCTGCCCGGCGATGATGCGCCGGAGCTCCTCGACCGCGCCGGCGAAGTCATCGTTTACCACCACGTAGTCGAACTCGCGGTAGTGGGCCATGTCGCCCGCGGCATCCGCGAGGCGCCTTGCGATCACCTCCGGGGTGTCGGTGGCGCGCCGATTGAGCCGCTCGGCGAGCGCGCGGCGCGAGGGCGGCAGCACGAAGATGCTCACGCACTGCGGTACGCGCTTGCGCACCTGCTGCGCGCCCTGCCAGTCGATCTCCAGCAGCACATCGTGTCCGGCCGCGAGCTCGTGCTCGACGAAGGCGCGCGAGGTGCCGTAGCAGTTGTCGAACACCCGCGCGTGCTCGAGGAACTCGCCGGCGCTCCTGAGCTGCTCGAATTGCGGCAGCGACACGAAGTGGTACTCGCGCCCCTGCTGCTCGGTGGGGCGCATCTTGCGCGTGGTGTGCGAGATGGACAGGTGTAGCCGCGGGTCACTCGCGAGCAGCGCCTTCACCAGCGAGGTCTTGCCGGCCCCCGAAGGAGCGGAGATCACGAACAGCTTTCCGCGCGTCATGGCGCGCGA
>DATIZW010000214.1:0-5932 GCA_035516875.1 Steroidobacteraceae bacterium | reverse complement strand
GCTCAAGCGCATCCTGGAGAACGCCGTGCCGCAGACGCTGCAGGACGTCGTCATCGTCTACGCGGCGGTCACCGGAACGCAGGACGGGCAGCTGCGCGAGGAGAACTACGTCAACAAGATCTATCCGCAGATGATTGCCGGGCGGCTGTGGTCGGCCATCCAGGTGACGACCGCCGCCGGCATTACCGCGGTCGTGGATCTCGTCCTCGAGCACCGGGGCAGGTATGCCGGCTTCGTGGCGCAGGAGCAGTTTCGTCTGACCGACATCGTTGCCAATCGCTTCGGGCGCTACTATGCGCCGGGTGGCACCAAACATCTCTCGGGCGAGCTCGTGGTCGCCGGCAAGGTTGGTCACCAGCGCCGGCAGAAGGCGGCCAACGCATGAGCGCTCTGGATACTGACGCCCTGCTCAAACGGCTCGGTTTGGGTCCGCTCAATCCCGGTACCTGGTCGGGCGGGCGCGGTTGGTCGAGCACCACGGACGGCTCGCTCCTCAACGTGCGCAATCCCGCCAACGGCACGCTGCTCGCGCAGGTGCGCCCGGCGAGCGTCGCAGACTACGAGCACGTACTGAGCTCGGCGCTGCGCGCGGCGGCGGCCTGGCGCGAGGTCCCGGCGCCGAAGCGCGGCGAGGCCGTGCGGCTGCTCGGCGAGGAGCTGCGCCGCCACAAGACGGACCTCGGCACGCTGGTCTCGCTCGAGAACGGCAAGATCCTCGCCGAGGGCCTCGGCGAGGTACAGGAGATGATCGACATTGCCGACTTCGCGGTCGGGCAGTCGCGCATGCTGTACGGGCTGATGATGCACTCCGAGCGTCCGCAGCATCGCATGTCCGAGCAGTGGCATCCGCTCGGAGTGGTGGGCATCATCTCGGCGTTCAATTTCCCGGTCGCCGTATGGTCGTGGAACGCGTTTCTCGGCTGCGTCTGTGGCAATGCCTGTGTGTGGAAGCCCTCGCACAAAACGCCGCTGACCGCACTCGCCGTGCAGCACCTGTGCAACCGCGTGATGGAGGCCAACCAGCTGCCGGCGATCTTCCAGATGTTCGTCGATGGGGGCGCCGAGCTCGCCACGCGCCTGGTCGAAGACCGGCGCGTCGCGCTCATCTCCTTCACCGGCTCGACCGCCGTCGGGCGCAAGGTCGGCGAGCGGGTGGCCGCGCGCCTCGGCAAGAGCCTGCTCGAGCTCGGTGGCAACAACGCGGTCATCGTCGACGAGACCGCCAACCTCGATCTCGCGGTGCCGGCGATCGTGTTCGGCGCCGTGGGCACTGCCGGCCAGCGCTGCACCAGCACGCGGCGGGTGTTCGCGCATCGCGCGATCGCGGCCGAGCTCGAGCGGCGTCTGGTGCATGCCTACGGGCAGGTGCGCATCGGCGATCCGCTCGAGAGCGGCACGCTGATGGGTCCGCTCATCGACACCCAGGCCGTCGAGCAGTACCAGGACGCGGTCGCGGAGGCGCGTGGCGCGGGGGGCGAGATTCTTTACGGGGGCAAGGTGCTCACCCGTCCCGGCAACTTCGTCGAGCCGGCGATCATCCGCGCGCGCAACGAATGGCCGATCGTGCAGACCGAGACCTTTGCGCCGGTGCTGTATGTGATTCCGGTCGACTCTCTCGCCGACGCGATCGCTGCGCAGAATGCCTCGGCCCATGGCCTGTCCTCGGCGCTGTTCACCGACCGCCTGCAGAACGCGGAAGCGTTCCTCTCGGCGGCTGGCAGTGATTGCGGTATCGCCAACGTCAATCTCGGTACCTCGGGGGCGGAGATCGGCGGGGCTTTCGGCGGGGAGAAGGACACCGGCGGTGGGCGCGAGTCCGGCTCGGACGCGTGGAAGGCCTATATGCGCCGGCAGACCAACACGGTGAACTGGAGCCGCGAGCTGCCGCTCGCCCAGGGGATCGAGTTCAAGGTCTCGGACTGACCGCAGCGGGCGAGCCGCTCAGCGCCCCGGCAGGCGCAGCGAGAAGCGCGCGCCTCCCATCGGCGAGGTATCGATGGCGAGTCGTCCGCCGTACAGGTCGACCGTGTCGCGCACCATGGCGAGCCCCAGGCCGTGACCCGGCACGCGCTCGTCCGCGCGCACGCCGCGCTGCAGGACGCGGGCGCGGTCCTCGGCTGAGATGCCCGGCCCGTCGTCCTCCACCATGAGACTCAGCCGCTCGCGCGGTCCGGCGTGCTCCTCGCCGGTGGCCGTGAGACGCACACGGCTGCGGCACCATTTGCAGGCGTTGTCGAGCAGGTTTCCCAGCAGCTCCATGAGGTCGCCGCGGTCACCGATGAACTGCGCCCCGGGCGCGACCGCCAGCTCGATCGCGAGATCCTTGTCGGCGTAGACACGCAGCAGCGCACTGCGCAGCTCGGCAGCGACCTGCGTGACTTCCACCGGCGCCGCACCGAGCAGCGCCCCGCCCGAGGCCGCCGCGCGTTTCAACTGGTGCTCGATGATGCCGGTCATGCGGTCGATCTCGGCGCTGACCCTGGGAGCGGCGTCCTCGCCGCCCTGCAGGCTCGCGCGCATGACCGCGAGCGGCGTCTTCAGGCTATGGGCGAGGTTGCCGAGCGTGTCCCGATAGCGGCTCACGCGCTTGCGCTCGCCGACCAGCAGGGCGTTGAGGTTGCTCGCCACGCCCGACAGCTCGCGCGGGTAGCCGCCGCCGAGTGTCTCGCTGCGTCCCTCCTCTACCTGGTAAATCTCCCGCTCGAGCCGCCGCATGGGCGAGAGCACCCAGCGCAGCAGCGCCGCGAGCGTCACCAGCAGCGCCAGCATCAGGCCGATGAACCAGCCGACCAGCTGGCGGCGGAAATGCCATAACTGCTCCTCGTAGGGGCTGAGGCTCGCGGCAATACTGAAGGTGAGCGAGCGAGCGCCGCTCGGGTCATCCTCGAACTGAATGGAGCGGCTGGCGATGGCCACCCGGTCGTGACCGAAGGTGCCGTAGGTGAGATCGCGCTGCCCGCCCGCCAGCAGCCCGCCGAAATCGACGTCGAGGCCCGCCGTCGACGGCGAGCGCCACTCATGCTGTGGAGAGCGGATCTGCGCATACAGTCCCGAGCGCGGCGTCTCCAGGCGCGGGTCGAGCGTATGCGGCGCGGGCGCATAGCCGCCGTTCGGCTGCGGTTCGGCGGCGGCGATCAGCGCCACCATCTGCCGGTCGAGTACCTCCCCGACCGAGCGCTGCGACAGCACGCGAAAGCCGCTATCGAGCACCAGCATCATTACGCCGAAGAACAGCGCCAGAGGCACCGATACCGACACGAGCAGCCGCCGACTGAGCGAGTGCACGGTGTACGGGCGCGGCGTGAACCGCCGCTCAGGGGGCTGTATCGCGCGGCAGCGCGAAGCGGTAGCCGCGCCCGCGCAGTGTCTCGATGGGGCGCAGCTGCTCGCCGGGATCTAGCTTGCGGCGCAGCCGGCCGACCAGCACTTCGATCACGTTGCTGTCGCGCTCGAAGTCCTGGTCGTAGAGCCGCTCGGTGAGCTCACTCTTGGAGATGACGTCTCCGGCGCGCAGCATCAGGTGCTCGAGGATGCGGTATTCGAAGGTGGTGAGGTCGACCGGCTTGCCGTTTACCGTGACGCTCTGGGCGCGCGTGTCGAGCGTGAGGGGTCCGCACTTGAGCTGCGGGCTCGCCCAGCCGCCGGCACGACGCAGCAGCGCCTGCAGACGCGCGAGCACCTCCTCGAAGTGAAAGGGCTTGGCAACATAGTCGTCCGCGCCCGCCTGCAGGCCCTCCACCTTGTCCTGCCAGTTGTCGCGCGCGGTGAGAATCAGGATCGGGTAGGTCTTGCGCGCTGCCCGCAGCCGCCGGATCAGCTCCAGCCCGTTGAGTCCCGGGAGGCCCAGGTCGATGATCGCAACGTCGAGCGGGAATTCCTGCGCGGCGAACAGCCCTTCGTTGCCATCGCTCGCCACATCGACCGTGAAGCCCGCCTCGCTCAGACGCGCTTTCAGCGTGTCGCGCAACGCCGCCTCGTCCTCAACTACCAGAACCCGCACGCTCCCCTCGCCTCACCTAGAGGACTGCGCCATTGGCGGCGTTCACGCGCACCGTCCATACCTTGCCCGAGTCGTTGAGGAGCCGCAGCACGTACACGGTGCGGCCCTCTTCGTTCTGCGTCTGCGCCCTCACCACGCGCGCGTGATAGCGCTGCTCGACCATCTGCACCGCCTGGTCCATGGACAGCGAGCCGCTCGCGACCGACGCGCTCGCCACTGACACGCGGGTAACCTCGGCCCGCGGGCTGGCGACGCAGACGAAAGCCGTGCCCGCCGACAGCCACAAAACAACAGCGGCCTTGTGTAGCACCCCGATCACCGCAAGCAAGCCTAACGCATTCGTGCGCCGGCCTGCGACTGTCAGAAATCGTCGGCGCTCGCTTCAGCTGCCGTTCAGTTTGGCCTCGCTCCACAGCGCATCCCATTGCGCCGCAGACAGCGCCGCGAGCTCGAGGCCGCGTGCGCGGGCGAATGCTTCCATACGTGCAAAGCGCTGCTCGAACTTGCCGTTGGCCGCGCGCAGCGCCTGCTCGGCGTCCACCTGCAGGTGGCGGCACCAGTTCACCACGGAAAAGAGCAGATCGCCGAGCTCCTCCGCAAGCGCCGCCGCGGCGGGCGTGGTGCCGAGCGCGGCGTCGATTTCGGCGAGCTCCTCGTGCACCTTGGCGCGGACCTGCTGCGCATCCGGCCAGTCGAACCCTACGCGCGCGGCGCGCCGCCCGAGCTTCGCCGCTCGGGTGAGCGCGGGCAGTGCCACGGGTATGCCGGAGAGCACCGCGCTGCCGCCCGCGCGCAGCGCGCGTTGCGCCGCGGCGGCGCGCTCCTGCGCCTTCTGTTCCTCCCACACCCGCACCAGATCCTCGGGCGCGAGTGCTGCTCCGGCGAACAGGTGCGGGTGGCGCCGCACCAGCTTCTCGCGAATCGACGCCGCAACGTCGGCGAAGTCGAACCAGCCACGCTCCTGTGCCATGCGCGCGTGAAACACCACCTGGAACAGCAGGTCGCCGAGCTCCTCGCGCAGGTGCTCGCGGTCGCCGCGCGCGATGGCATCGGCCACCTCGTAAGCTTCCTCGATGGTGTAGGGCGCGATCGTTGTGAAGGTCTGCTCGCGATCCCACGGACAGCCGCGCTCGGGGTCGCGCAGGTGCGCCATGAGCTCGAGCAGCGCAGCGAGCGCGTGTTGGGCATCGCTCATAAGGGCTGCGACCCGGTGCAGATCCGGTAGAGCGTGAACAGCATGCCGGCGGTGGCGCCCCAGATGGTACGGCCGCCGAAGGGAATCTCGCGGAACTCCACCTCCGCGCCGCTCACCGCCGAGCGGCGCCGCTGCAGGCGATGGTTACCGGGGTCGAACAGATAATCGAGCGGCACCTCGAACGTATCCTCCACTTCCTCGCTCGCCAGCAGCAGCTCGAAGCCCGGCTGCACGAAGGCCACGACCGGCGTGATGCGAAATCCGGTGATCACCACGTGATCGGGCAGGTAGCCAATGACGGAGACAAAGCGCTCGTCGAGCCCGATCTCCTCGCGCGCCTCGCGCAGCGCGGCCGCCGCCGGACCGCCGTCGGCGCTTTCGATCCGTCCGCCGGGGAAGCTGATCTGTCCGGCGTGATTGCGCAGCTGGGTCGCGCGCTGCGTGAAGAGTACCGTCAGCTCGCGTCGCTCGACGAGCGGTATGAGCACCGCGGCCGGGACCGGATCGCGCGGCAGCAAACGCCGCACGTCGTCGGCGTCGAAGCGGCCGGGAATCAGCCAGTGATCGGGGTCGTGGCGCGGTACGGTGCCCTCGAGGCGCCGGCGAATGATCCCGGCCCAGTCGCGTTTCGTGGCGCTCTCCGGCGCCTCTCTCTCACCGGTGCCTGCATCCCGCATCACCCGCGCCTTCCTGAGACCTCAGCCAGCACCACCACCACCGCCACCCTTGATGCCGCC
>DATIZW010000213.1:0-6689 GCA_035516875.1 Steroidobacteraceae bacterium | reverse complement strand
GGAGCTCGCCGCGGGCTGCGCGCCGGATGAGGCCGCGTCCTTCTTCGAGCTCGCCCCTGCCGGCTTGAGCACCTCGGAGATGTTCAGCGTACGGTTGGGCTCGACAATCATGCGCACGTACGGCTCGAGCGCCGTCACGCTGCCGATGCGCAGGTCCTTGGGTTGGGAGCGGTAGCGGATGTCGGCGACGCGCAGCTCCGTCCACTTGATGAAGTCGAGCTTGAGCGCGTTATCCACCGTGCGCAGCTCGCGAACCTGCGCCTCGCCCTTCACGGCGAACGTGCCGTCCGGGTGCTGCTCGAAGTCGAGCTTGCTGCTCAGCGCTCCCTTCAACAACGTCATCGAGGTGTAGTGCGTGAGGTACGGCTGCAGCGCCGTGAGTCCCAGCGTCGCGACCTCGATGTGCGCGCTTACGGCCTTGGACTGCGGCGTGACCTTCGCGCGGGCATCGATCTTGCCGGACTCGTTGACGCGCGCATCGACCCTGACATCGAGCACGTCATCGGGCGAGATGTTGAATCCGGCGACGTGGACGTTGAGGGGACTCAGGAGCAGCGCCGCCGCGGGCTTGACCTCGCGATCTTCCACCGACACCTTGAACCCTTCCACGCCGATGTCGGGGACCGCCACCGTCCAGGCGCTGCCCGGCGTCGCGGGGCTATCCGCGGCGGCGGGCGGCGCTGCCGTGCGAGCTGCGCCGGGCGCAGCTGCGCCGGCGCGCGGCGGCTCAGCGGCGTTGGGCGATGCGGGCGCGTCACGCGGCGCTGCGCTCGCTGGCGAGGCTGGCGCGCCCACTGCGGGCGGGTCGGCGGTCGCTGCCGCGACCACGACCGACGGTGAGACGGCGTTCGTGGAGGCGGGTGGCGCGGCGGGGGGTGCGGCGGCGGGCGAGGCCACCAGCTCGAGCAGGTTGAGTTGACCCTGCTCATTCAGCCAGGCCTTGATGTCGCCGCCTGCGAGCGTCACCTTCGCGACGTTCACCGAGCGTCGCGTGAGGTCGACGCTGGTGCCATCCACCGCGATGCGCGCGATGTCGACGTAGTCCTGGGCAGCACCCTTGGGCTTGATCCCAAGGCCGGTCACCGCGGCCGTGCCGACGTTGACATCGAGTCCGAGGCCGCCAGCGCTGCGCAACTCGTAGTCGCCTTTTATGCCGATGACGCCCGCAGCGATCTCGAACGGCACGCTGTCGCGCACGTAATTCCACAGTGTGCGGGCCTTGAGGTCCGCGATCTCGAACACGCCGCGTGAGCCGAGCGGCGCGAGCTCAAGTGTGCCGCTCCAGGTGAGCCGCTCGCCCTCGGGTGAGGCCGCATTCAGCGCGTAGCTGTCAGCGTGTCCCGCACGGGTGCTGAAGTCCCGCAGCTCGAAGGCGATCGGCTTGAACTCCGCGCGAAACGGCGTGGGCCGGGTGCGATCCTCGAAGACACTGGTACCGGAGGTGATGCCGAGCCGCTGGATGAAAAGCCGCATGGGCGCGGATTCCTGCGGGGGTTTGGCAGGCTTCCTTGGGGCCGGCGGGAAGCCCTTACCGAGATCCGCAAGGTTCAGGGCGCGATCGCGCCGCAGCACCGCCCGCACGTATGGCTGATCGAGAAGGATCTCGTGAAAGCTCGGGCCGAGCCGCCAGATGCTGCGCCACTGCAGCACCAGGTGCAGCCGCTCGAAAGCGAGCATCGTCTGTCCGTCGGCATCGGGCAGCACGGCACGGGTCACGTCGAGCGTCAGCGTGAAGGGATTGAAGTGGATCTCGCCAAGACTGAGGGTGCGACCGTAGTGGGTGCGCACGAACTCCTGGGCCTGCTTGCGGGCGAAGTGCGGCACCGCCAGGAAACCCACTGCGGCGTAGGCGCCGATGAGTACAACGACGACGGCCAGCCCGATGATGTGGCGACGATATCGGCCCATGAGCCCCGCCCGCCTGTTGTTCTGCGGGTATCCTAGAGCATCGCCGCCCCGGCCACCATGCAGTGGCCGGGGTGCGAGCGGGCCGTATCGCCGCGCCGCTCAAGGTGCGCGGCGCAGCATCTGCTCAGTCGTCGTGATGTCCGTGACCGTGGTCGTCGTGATCGTCGCCGTGATGACCGTGATCGTGGTGATCGGGATGGTAGCCCGGCTCGTACTCAGCGGATTTCACGAAATAGACCGGGCGATCGCACGCATGGTACTGGTGACAGTACTTGTGCCAGTTCTTCGCATGGCCCGGGGGCACGTGCAGATAGATCGGCTCCACGGGCGGTGCGCCCACCACCACCGGGGCGGCCTGCACGATCATCGGTTGAGCGTAGACCAGCGGCGGTGGCGGACGATTGCCGAGCACCACCTGGCCGTAAACCCCCGGGACTATCTCACCGGTGATGGTCGCGTTGACGCTGACGCTCTGCGCCTGCACGGCGGACAGCGCCGCGACACTCGCCAATGCCGACCACACCACGAAACGTATCGCTTTCATAGGCACTCCTGAAGAGTCACGCGCGCCGCCCACACCGCGGTGCACAACGCGCGTAGTGAACGACACGCGCGCGGGTGCGAACAAGCTGCGAACTGTGACGCGCCTCGCAATCTAGAGCGGCGTGATCAGGCTGGCATCGTTCGGCTGTCGCGAATTGTTGACACGACGGCTCACCTGCCAGGCAACCATCGGCTCATCGGGATAGGGAGCGAGCGTGGCGCGGGCCTCCGCGCCCGTGCCGCTGAGCCAGCGCGCGTGGTCCCGTTCGGCGAGGATCGCGGGCATGCGCTGCTTGCCGTTGTGAACCTCGGCAAGCAGCCGATTCGCCGGCACGGTGATGAGGGTGCAGGAGCGCACGTAGGAGCCGTCTGCACGCCGCGAGCGATCCCACAGCCCGGCGACTCCGAACACTTCGCGCTCGGCGAGCCGCACGAAGAACGGATCGCGCGAGCCGTCGGCATTTACGTGCGGCTCGTAGAAGCCGCCCATGACGAGAATGCAGCGCTGTCCGCGGCTCCACGCGTCGCGGTAGGTCGGCGCAATGGCGATGCGCTCGGCGGTGGCGTTGATGGTGGAGGCCTTGAGCGGCACGCCATATGCCCAGTAGGGAATCAGCCCCCAGCGCATCTGCGCAGCTTCGCGCTCGCCGGAGGCCATGATGACTACCGGAACCTGCTCGGTCGGCAGCACGCGGTAGCTCGGTGGATATTCCCAGCGCCCGCGCTGGATTCCCATGGCCCGCTCGGCCTTGGCCGCCTGCGCCAGGATGTACTTGCCGCACACGTACTTAGCCGCTGCACAGTGTGCGCGTCACTCTAGCACTGTGTGGACGCACGCGAGGTCCCTTGTCCACACTCGCGCGATGCTCCCATGGAATTCGATCGAACGGCTGCGCGATCATTTCGGTGACTACGTTATCGTCATCACCTGCCGCAGCTGCCGGCATTCGCGAGAGATGACACCGGCGTTTCTCGCGCGTCACTGCCGCGCCGGCTGGGACGAGCCAGTCGCCAACATCGTCGCGAGACTGCGGTGTCGCTGCGGCAAGAAGTTGGTCGACGTGCAGATCGGCTTCAACCACAAGCCACGTGGCTGGGTGAAGAACCCGTCCTGAGCCGCTCATGAGCGGCCTGCGCAAACCGCGTCTTGAGCGGCATTGAAGGCAAATCGTGTTCGCCAGCGCCCACGGAGCAACCGCCTCAGCGGGCAGTGCCCGTCGTGCTTGCGAGCTTGCCGGCCTCCGGACCCCAGAACTCGCGCTGGATGATCTCGTAGAGTGCAGCGGTAAAGCGCTCGCCCTCGGCGCGGGTCGTGTGCGACCACTCGGGGAGGTAGTAGCCCTGCAACTGTGGATAGTCCGCGAAATGGATACCCGGCGCAGCGGTAGCGGCGAGCAACGCGTCCCAGCTCCGCTGCCGCGGGTACTCGCGGTTCTCGTAGGCAAGATAGGGTCCCGAGCTCGGCATGCGCACGAACAGCACCTTGACGCCGCGCGCGCGCAGCGTCGCGACCGCGCGCGCCATGCGCTCGATCTGCTCTTTCTCGATGCGGCGCGCTTCCGCCGGGGGTGGGTCATCGTCCGAAGGCTCGAACCCTTCGGCCCAGATCCGGCGCACCAGCTCCAGGTAGCCCGGATCGTCGGCCACTTTCCTCCAGAGGTGCGTGTTTCGATCCGCCTCGGTCTCGGAGAGCTTGCGCACAGGCGTGGGCCAATCCCGGCCGGGACGCGTCGGCCAGGGCTGCCGCGCGAGCACCGTCTGCAACGCGTAGTCCGGGTCGTCGAACGCGAAGAGCGGCTCGATGAAGTGCATCGACAGCCATTGACCGATGCGTTGCGAAGGTGATTCTTTCTTCGCGTAGCGCGCAGCTCCGGCGCGCGCCTCGTAGCCGGAGAAGAGCAGGTCGGGCTCCACCGCGATGACGAGACGGCCGGTGAAATTCAGGTCGGCAGCGAGATCCTCCACGGCCACAAGCGGTGAGGTGCCTTCGAAGGACAGCTGGATCGGACGCCGGCCATCGAGGCGCTCCCACACCGGCAGTTGGATGTCGAAGTACAGCCGCGAGCCGCCGGCAAGCACCGTCGCATCACCCTCCCCCGCATCGATGCGCCGGCGCTGAATAGCCCATAGGCCGAGTGTGTTGCTGATGCTCGGCCGGACGCCGAAGTCGCGCCAGTACCACTCCCAGCCACCGACGAGCAGCGCAAGGATCGCCACCACACCGAGCAGTATTCTGCCCCATGGCTGCTCGGGCACCGGCCGCACCGGCACCGGCTGCGCCACCCCCGGCCGGTCCGCGGCGGTCCGCCGTGCATAGCGATCCGCCCCGCGCGCGGGCCCGGGCGCGCCGTCGCGGAATGGCCCCCCGCCGGCAGCGGGCGTGATGTCAGAACTGGAAATAGATGAAGGCACTGCCGGCCCCCTGGACGATGATTATCGCGAACGCCATCAGCGCCCACACGGCGCACACCGTGACCGCGGGGGCGCGCGCCACCACGGATTCCAGCGTGCGTGCGCGCATCAACCAGTGCGTGAGCACCATCGCGCCGACGATAGCGGCCACCGCGACCAGACTGAAGGTCGTCAGGATCGGCTTGGCGGCCGTGTTCTGGCCGAACATGCCACGCAGCACCAGCCACGCCTTGCCAAAGGTCTTGGCGCGGAAGAACACCCAGGTGACATTGACGAGCACGTAGGTGAGGAGTCCCAGCAGCACGAACACCAGCGGGCCGGGCCGGTAGCTGCTGAAGCGGGCGCGCAGCGCCCGTTCGACCGCGAGATACACACCGTGCAGTCCGCCCCAGGCGACGAACGTCCAATTTGCGCCATGCCACAGGCCACCGAGCAGCATGGTGACCATGAGCGCGAGGTACGTGCGACGCGCACCGTGGCGATTGCCGCCGAGTGGGATGTAGAGGTAGTCGCGCAGCCAGGACGACAGCGTGATGTGCCAGCGCCGCCAGAAATCGGAGAACCCCACCGCGGCATACGGAAAACGAAAATTGTCCGGCATCGCGAATCCCAGGCACAGCGCAGCGCCGATCGCGGTGGTGGAATAGCCGGCAAAGTCGCAGAAGATCTGGGCGCTGAAGGCGAGCGTCCCCGCCCACGCATCGAGCGTGCCGGGAATCCTGTCACCGTCGTAGACCCGCTCGGCGGCGCCGGCGAGAAAGCTATCGGCGAGCACCACCTTGTTGAACAGCCCGAGCGTCATCAGCGCGAGACCGAAGCGCAACTGCGCGGCGGTGGCGCGGCGTGGTTGCGCGAACTGCGGCACGAGCTCCGTCGGGCGCATGATGGGACCGGCCACCAGATGCGGAAAGAAGGTCACGAACAGCGAGTAATCGAGCAGGTTCTGCGCCGGCAGCGCGCGGCGCAGGTACACATCGAGCGTGTACGACATGGTGGCGAACGTATAGAAGGAGATGCCGACCGGCAGGACGATGTCGTAATGCGCCGGCTGGTACGCGATCCCCAGCGTTGCCATGAGGGCGCTGAAGTTATCGAGCAGGAACTGGCCGTACTTGAAGTAGCCGAGCATGCCGAGGTTGGCCACCACCGAGAGCAACATCCACGCGTGCCGCGCGGCAGCGCGCCGCGCTTTCACCAGGCCCTGCGCGGCATACCAGTCGACCACCGTCGACACCCACAGCAGGATGACGAACGGCGGATTCCACGCCGCATAGAACAGGTAGCTGGCGATCAGCAGATTGATTTTCTTCGTCGTCCAGGGCAACGGCAGCGAGTGCATGGCGAGCACGCACGCAAAGAACACGATGAACGTGAGCGAGTTGAAAACCATGCGGGTCCGTCGCTGGCATCACGCCCGGCCGACGGTATCTGCCCCTGAGCACGCCGTTGAAACGGCTTTTATGCATGATGCGGCGAAGCGTCGCAGCAGGCAATAGCGGACGGCCAGAGCGGCGCGCTACCAGCGCGGCGCTCGGCGCATGTGCGGCGCATGTGCGGCGCTCGTGCGGCGCTCGTGCGGCGTTCGTGCGGCGTTCGTGCGGCGCGTCCCGCGCGGTCGCGCGGCCGCGGCCATCGTCCGCGCCCGCAGGTGCGGTGAGCTCAGGAGACGTTGGAGGCGGACTTCCTGGCGGCCTCCGCGCGTCGCTTCATCTCCTCTGGCGCCACGTCCTCGACGTGCGTAGCCACCGTCCACACGTGTCCGAACGGATCCTCGAGCGTCCCCGAGCGATCACCGTAGAACTGATTCGCCACCGGGCGCTGCGCCT
>DATIZW010000212.1:0-14322 GCA_035516875.1 Steroidobacteraceae bacterium | reverse complement strand
GGATTCCTCGCTTCCCGGCGCGCTGCCGACGCTGTGGCATAATGCCGCCCTTTTCGCTGCCCGGACCGCACACATGAATGGCTTGATCTCTGACGCCTGGGCGCAGGCCACCCCCGGCGCCGCCGGCGGACAGTTCCAGTTTGCACTGCTGATGGTGGCGTTCATCGCGCTGTTCTATTTCATGCTGATACGGCCGCAGCAGCGGCGCGCCCGCGAGCACCAGGCGCTGGTGTCGAAGCTCGCCGCCGGTGACGAGGTGGTGACGAGCGGCGGACTGCTCGGGCGCGTCACCGATGTTGGCGAGGTGTTCGTGACGCTCGAGGTCGCCGAGGGTGTGCGCGTCAAGGTGCAGAAGGTGCAGGTCACCCAGCTCATGCCCAAGGGCACGCTGAAGAGCGCCTGACGATGCTGGAATATCCCCGCTGGAAGTACATTCTCATCGCGGTGGTGCTGCTGCTCGCGCTGCTCTTCGCACTGCCGAACTTCTTCGGCGAGGATCCGGCGCTACAGGTCGCGCGCAAGGACCACAACCCGGTCGCGGCCGATGCCCAGCAGACGATCGAGACGTTCCTGCGGCAGCACAACGTGCACTTCGTGAAGAGCTACATCGACAACGGACGGCTGATGGTGCGCTTCGCCAACGTCCCGGACCAGCTCGCGGCACGCGATGCGGTTGACGAGGAGTACAAGGGGACTTACATCACTGCGCTGTCGTTTGCACCGCGCACACCGGAGGTGCTGCGCAGGCTGGGACTGCGCCCCATGCCCCTCGGCCTCGACCTGCGCGGCGGCCTCTACCTGCTCTACCAGGTCGATGTCAACGCCGCGGTCAGCCAGGCCCTCGAGGGCTATGCGACCGATGCACGCCGGGCGCTCGCCGCGGCCAACATCCCGGTAAAGGACGTGTCGCTGGTCGCGGTGGGCGCCGAGCGGCCGAACGCCGTGCGGGTGGTCCTGCCGCCCGCGGCGGACGTTTCCGCGGCCCGCAGCGCGCTCAACACCCCGCTGCAGGGGCTGTCGGTGAGCACCGAGAGCCTCGCCAGCGGCTCTGCCATTACTGCCGCCATGACCACCGCGCAGGTCCGCGAGCGCCAGGACTACGCCATCCAGCAGAACATCACCACACTGCGCAACCGCGTGAACGAGCTCGGCGTCTCCGAGCCGATCGTGCAACGCCAGGGGATCGACCGTATCAACGTACAGTTGCCCGGCGTACAGAACTCCGCCGAGGTGAAAGACATTCTCGGGCGCGTGGCGACGCTCGAGTTCCGGCTCGAGGACATGCAGAACAACGCTTTCGAGGCGCAGCAGACCGGGCGCGTGCCGCTCGGCTCGAAGCTCTATACCCACACCCGCTTCGGCCGCCCGGTGCTGCTCAAGCGCGAGGTGATCGCCACCGGCGACCAGCTCACCAACGCCACGAGCGGGCAGTCCCAGGAGGGGCCGGCGGTCAACGTACGGCTCGACGCGCGCGCCGGCGAGAACATGCTGAGGACCACCCGCGCGAACCTCAACAAGCGCATGGCGGTGGTGCTCATCGAGAAGCGCCGCGAGACGCAGGAGGTCGACGGCAAGAAGGTGTCGCGCGAGGTGACCGATGAGCAGGTGATCAACGACGCCACCATCCGTGGCGTGTTCAGCAATAACTTCCAGATCACCGGCCTCACCGCGGGCGAGGCACGCGAGCTGGCGCTACTGTTGCGCTCGGGCTCACTCGCCACGGTCATCTACGAGATCGAGGAGCGCGCCGTCGGCCCGAGCCTCGGGCGCGACAACATCGACAAGGGGGTGATGGCGCTGATCGTCGGCATGGCGGGCGTGTTCGTGTTCATGGCGATCTATTACAAGACCTTCGGCCTGGTGGCGGACCTGGTGCTGCTCGCCAACGTGGTGCTGCTCACCGCGCTCCTGTCGATGATGCGTGCCTCGCTGTCGCTGCCTGGCATCGCCGGCATCATCCTCACCGTCGGCATCGCGGTGGATGCCAACGTGCTCATCTACGAGCGCATCCGCGAAGAGCTGCGCAAGGGGGTCTCGCCGCAGGCCGCGATCCGCGCCGGCTTCGACAAGGCCTTCTCGGCGATCGCCGATTCCAACATCACCGCGCTGATCGCCGGTGTGGTGCTGTGGGTGCTCGGCACGGGCCCGATCCGGGGTTTCGCCGTAGTGCTGACGCTCGGCATCGCCACCTCGATGTTCACGGCTCTCATGGGTAGCCGCGCCCTGCTCACCCTGATGTACGGCGGGCGGCGCAAGATCGCGCGGCTGTCGATCTGAGGGTGCCGCGGGCGGCAGACACGAGGATCATCCGTGGAATTCTTCAGTCACCAGACCAGTTTCCCCTTCATGGCCACGCGGCGGGTGTGGTACGGCCTCTCGGCCGTCCTCATGGTCGTGTCGCTCGGCTCGTTCTTCACCCGCGGGCTGAATCTCGCCATCGACTTCACCGGGGGCGTGAGTGCCGAGGTCGCCTTCCCGCACGCGGTCAACGTCGATGACGTGCGTGCCAGGCTCAGCGCTGCCGATTTCCGCGAGCCGCAGGTGCAGAACTTCGGCTCCTCGCGCGATATCGCCATCCGCCTGCCGCCCGATTCGCAGCAGACCGCTGCCGGGGCGCGGGTGCGCCTCGAGAGCGCGCTCAAAGGGCTCGATCCCGCAGCGCAGGTGACGCAGCTCGACGTGGTCGGCCCGCAGGTGGGGAACGAGCTCAAGTGGAGTGCCATCGAAGCGCTCGGCTTCACCCTGTTCGGGATATTCGCCTACATCGCCTTCCGCTTTCACACCTGGCGGCTGTCGCTCGGCGCGATCCTCGCGGTGCTCCACGATCCGATTCTGGTGCTGGGGTTCTTCTCGCTCACGCAGATGTCGTTCGACCTGGCGGTGGTCGCGGCGATTCTCGCCGTCATCGGTTACTCGCTGAATGACACGGTGGTAGTGTTCGATCGCATCCGCGAGCGCTTCGAGACCAACCGCCGCAGCCCGCCCGCCGTGGTGCTCGATCAGTCGATCAACCAGACGCTGTCGCGTACCATCATGACCAAGGTGGTCACCTCGATCGTCGTGGTGGCGCTGCTGTTTCTCGGCGGCCCGGTGCTCAAGGGCTTCTCGGCGGCGCTGCTGATCGGCATCATCGCCGGCACCTACTCCTCGATCTACATCTCCAGTGCGATCGCCCTCGACTGCGGCCTGACCGCCGATCACGTGTTCCCGTCGGTGAAGAAGGCGGCGCTCGATCACCTGCCGTAGCACCGGGCTGCTGCCCTGATCCTTGATCCGCATCTCTGGCTGGCATTCGTCTCGCTGACGCTGCTCGAGATCGTTCTCGGCATCGACAACATCATCTTCATCTCCATATTGGTCGAGCGCTTGCCGCCACGCCAGCAGCCGCTCGCCCGCACCAGCGGGCTGGCGCTCGCCATGCTGACGCGGGTGGCGCTGTTGTTCTCGATCGTCTGGCTGACGCGGCTCGTGCGTCCCTGGCTGCACCTCGCTGGTCAGAGCTTCTCCGGGCGTGATGTGGTGCTGCTCGCGGGCGGGCTGTTCCTGCTCGGCAAGAGTGTGCTCGAGATCCACCAGGCACTCGAGGGGCCGCCGCCGGCCGCGCGGCGCGCGGCGCTGCGCAACAGCCTGCTGGCGGTGATCGCGCAGATCGCGCTCATCGACGTCGTGTTCTCGCTCGATTCGGTGTTCACCGCGGTCGGCCTGGTGCGCGAGCTGCCCATCATGGTGGCCGCGATCGTCGTCGCCATCCTGGTCATGATGTGGGTGTCGCGCTCGATCGGCGCCTTCATTACCCGCCACCCGACCATCAAGATGCTGGCGCTCGCGTTCCTGCTGCTGATCGGCGTCGCCCTGGTGGGCGAGGGGCTGCACTTCGAGATCCCCAAGGGCTACCTGTACTTCGCCATGGCCTTCGCGGTCGGGGTGGAGATGATCAACATGCGCGTGCGGCGCCAAGTGGACACGCACGGGCGAGACACTCACTCCAGCGACAAACCCTGAACCCGCGGCGCGCCACGCCGCGGTGCGCACCGCGCCGGACCGCAGCGCGCACTCTCTCAGGCGCTATGCGGGCTCACCGTCGCCGCGCCGTGCGCGCCCTTGCGCACCCGGCTGTGCCGGTAACCGTAGCCGACGTAGATGACGACGCCGACTGCTGTCCATAGCACCAGCCGCGCCCAGGTCGCGGGCCCGAGAAACACCATCATTCCACCGCACACCAGGGCGCCGGCAATGCCGGTGAACCACGGCCAGGGTGCGCGGAACGGGCGCGGCAGGTCAGGACGGGTCCGGCGCAGCACCAGAACGCCGATGCACACCGTGACGAAGGCCGCGAGCGTGCCGATCGCCACCAACTCGCCGAGGATCTTCACCGGGAACAGCCCGCCGATCAGCGCGGCAAAGATACCGGTGATGACCGTGCCGGTGGAAGGCGTGCGAAAGCGCGGATGGACACGCCCGAAGAACGGCGGCAGCAGACCGTCGCGGGCCATGGCAAAGAAAATGCGCGCCTGCGCAATCGTCATCACCAGCATCACCGAGGTCATCCCGCAGACCGCGCCGAGCTTCACGGGGATTCCGAGCCAGTGCAGGCCCTCGTACCTGTCGAGGGCGAGAGCGACCGGCGCGGCCACATCCAGTTGCGTGTAAGGCACCATGCCCGTGAGCACCGTCGACACGATCACGTACAGGACCGTGCACACCAGCAGGCTCGCCAGGATCCCGATCGGCATATCGCGTTGCGGATTCCTGGTTTCCTGGGCCGCGGTCGAGACGGCATCGAAGCCGATGTAAGCGAAAAAAATGACACCCGAAGCGGCCATGATGCCGCTCCAGCCGAACACCCCGGTGTGTCCCGTGTTGGGCGGGATGAAGGGATGCCAGTTGGCGCTGTCGATGTAGCTCACACCGAACACTATGAACAGTACGATCACCGTTACCTTGATGGCCACGATGACCGAGTTGAACGCCGCCGACTGCTTGATGCCGATGTAGCAGATGGTGGCGATGACGGCGACGATCAACATCGCCGGCACGTTGATGATCGCGCCGGTGGCGACCCAGTGCAGCGCGTCGGCACCCTGGTCGAGCGGCGCCTGCGACAGCGCCGTCGGCACGTGCACGTGCAGCTGCTCGAGCAGGCTCACCGCGTAGCCGGACCAGCCGACCGAGACCGTGGCCACTGCGAACAGGTACTCGAGCACCAGGTTCCAGCCGATGAACCAGGCGATGCCCTCACCGAGCGTCGCGTACGAGTAGGAGTAGGCGCTCCCCGAGACCGGGATCATGGCGGCGAACTCGGCGTAGCAGAGTCCGGCGAGCGTGCAGCCGATGCCGGCGATGATGAACGACAGCGGCAGAGCGGGGCCCGCGTGGTTGGCCGCGGCCGTGCCGGTAAGCACGAAGATGCCCGTGCCGATGATGCCGCCAATGCCGAGCAGCGTCAGGTGCGTGGCGTTGAGCGCGCGGCGCAGCTGGTTGCCCGCGGACTCCTGCTCGTGCAGCTCAGCGATGGACTTGGTGGCAAGAAGTTGTCGCGCCATGCAACCCCCGATTTTTGCCGAGGACTCTACACAAGCGACCCCGCGAAAGCGAGCGAGGCGCCCGCGGCGCGCGCGCACGATGCCGCGTGCTCAGGCAGCGCGCAGCTCCGCGGGCACGAACGGCGCGAGCACCGCGACCAGCGCTGCGTAGACCTTGGGCGTGCCGGCGACGATATGGCCCTGCTGGCGATATTCCGCACCGGTGAGCGTGCCGATGTGTCCGCCGGCTTCCTGGATGAGCAGCGTTCCGGCAGCGGTGTCCCACGGGCTGAGCCCGATCTCCCAGAAAGCGTCGACGCGTCCCGCCGCCACGTATGCCAGGTCGAGCGCCGCGGCGCCGGGGCGGCGCACGCCCGCCGCCTGCAGGGCAACCGCGCGCAGCATGTCCAGGTAGGCTTCGAGATAACGGGTGTTGGCACGGTACGGAAAGCCAGTGGCGATCAACGCACCCTCGAGCGCACGTGCCTTGCTGACGCGCATGCGGTGGTTGTCGAGGTGGGCGCCGGCGCCGCGACTGGCGGTGAACAGCTCCTGGCGCAGCGGATCGTAGACCACCGCGTGCTCGAGGCGCCCACGCACCTGGCAGGCGATCGAGACGGCGAAGACCGGGAAGCCATGCAGGAAGTTGGTGGTACCGTCGAGCGGGTCGATGATCCACAGCGTGTCGTGCTCGCCGCTGCGGCCGCTCTCCTCGGCGAGAAACGCGTGCTGCGGGTAGTGGCGGCGAATGATGGCAATGATCTCATGCTCGGCGGCGCGATCCACCTCGGTGACGAAATCGTTGCGGCCCTTGGAGGCGATGGTGAGCGACTCCAGGCGGTTCATGCTGCGCACGATGATCTCACCGGCGCGACGCGCGGCGCGCACGGCAATGTTGAGAAGCGGCGGCACGGTGCTTAAGCTCGTGTGATCGATCGGTGACGACCGAGCCCTTAGCGTAGCAGATGGACCCCTCCGGGATTCGCATTGTGCTGGTGGCGCCCTCCCACCCGGGCAACATCGGCGCGGCGGCGCGCGCCATGAAAAACATGGCGCTCAGCGAGCTGGTGCTGGTGAAGCCGAAGCAGTTCCCGCACCCGGAGGCCACCGCGCGCGCCTCGGGGGCGGACGACGTACTGACGGCGGCGCGCGTGGTGGGATCGCTCGCCGAGGCGCTCGCCGGTTGCGGCTATGTTGCCGCGACCACTGTCCGCGATCGCGATCAGTACTTCCGCGTCGTGGACGTGCGTGATGCCGCGCTGCACCTCGTCGCGGCGGCGCGCCGCTCGCCGGCGGCGGTGGTGTTCGGCGCCGAGCGCACCGGGCTCACCAACGAGGAGCTCGAGAGCGCTCACGCACTGATACGCATCCCGGCCAGCGCGGCGTATCCGTCGCTCAACCTCGCCATGGCGGTGCAGCTGATGGCGTACGAACTGTTTCGTGCCGCTGGCAGCGCCGCCGTGGCGAGCGCACCGCTCGCGGCACCGCTGGCAACGGCGCAGGAGATGCAGCGCCTGTACACGCACTTCGCCGCCGTGCTCGAGGAGATCGACTTCCACGACCGCACCCAGAGCGGCACCCATCTCATGAGCCGCATCCGCCGCTTCCTGCAGCGTGCCGAGCTCGATGAGAACGAGGTCCACATTCTGCGCGGCATCCTCACCGCCGTGCAGAACCGGCGGCGCACCGCCGGGAGCGCGCCGCGATGAGCGAGGCGCCGCTCTACCTCGACTATGCCGCGACCACGCCGGTCGACCCGGTCGTCGCAGCGGCGATGAGCGAGTGCCTCACCGCCGACGGCGACTTCGGTAACCCGTCCTCGGCGCACGACTACGGCACGCGGGCCGCGGCGCGCATCGAGCACGCCCGCGCGCAGGTCGCCGCGCTACTCGGCGCGCAGCCGCAGGAGATCGTGTTCACCTCCGGGGCGACCGAATCCAACAACCTGGCGATACTCGGCTACGCGCGCGCCAACGCGCATCGCGGCCGCCACCTGGTGAGCGCGCGCACCGAGCACAAGTCGGTGCTCGATACCTGCCGGCGTCTCGAGAAGGAAGGATTCACGATCACCTGGCTCACCCCGACGCACGCCGGGCGCATCGATCCGCAGGTGCTCGCCGCCGCGCTGCGCGCGGATACGATCCTCGTGAGCGTCATGCACGTGAACAACGAGACGGGCGTGATCGAGGAGGTCGCGGCCCTCGGGGCGCTATGCGCGGCGCGCGGTATCGCCTTTCACAGCGACTGCGCCCAGGCGGCGGGCAAGGTACCGCTCGACTTCGCTCGGCTGCCGCTCGATTTCGCCTCGCTCACGGCGCACAAGCTCTACGGCCCGAAGGGCATCGGCGCCCTCTACGTACGCCGCGGCGCGCGCGCGGCGCTGCAGCCGCTCATCCATGGTGGCGGCCAGGAGCGCGGCCTGCGCCCCGGGACACTCGCTACGCACCAGATCGTGGGGTTCGGCACCGCCTGCGAGCTCGCCGCACGAGCGTTGCCGACCGAGAGCGCGCGGCTGCTGAGGCTGCGCGAGCGGCTGTGGCAGGGACTCGCGGCACTCGGCGGCACGCACCTCAATGGTGCCGCCGCGCCACGCGTGCCGGGGATTCTCAACGTCTCCTTCGAGGGCGTGCAGGGGGAGAGCCTGGTGGCGGCGCTCGCGGCGCTCGCCGTCTCGACCGGCTCCGCCTGCAGCTCCGATTCCCCGGAGCCTTCGTACGTACTGCGCGCGCTCGGCCGCGGTACGCAGCTCGCCCAGAGCTCGCTGCGTTTCAGCCTGGGGCGCTTCACGAGCGAGGCGGACATCGATCGTGCTCTGAGGTGCGTCGAGCGCGAGCTCGCGCGGCTGCGCGCACTGTCCCCGCAGGCCGCCGCGCCACACACACCCGAGCGCTGGCCAGGAGCGGGTCCTGCGGCGGCCGCCGTGGTGAGCGGCGAGGGCGGTGGCCCGGGGCAGGACACCTGGGTGCGCTTTCAGCTGCTGGTCGCAGACGGCACTGTGAAGGACGCACGCTTTCAGGCCTTTGCCTGCCCCCATACTACGGCGGTGGCGGCCTGGCTGTGCGGCCAGCTGCCGGGGCGGGCGCGGGCGGTGCTGATCCCCGGCTCGCCGGCGGAGTGGGCAGCGGCACGCGGCATCCCGGTGGAGAAACTGGGGCGGCTGCTGATTGTCGAAGATGCGTTACGCGCCTGTCTCTCGCACTGGGCATAAGGCGCTAAGATACGAGGGGCGATGAGCATTTCACTCACCGAATCGGCAGCCAACCGCGTCAAGAGCTTTCTCGCCGCCCGTGGCCACGGCATCGGGCTGCGTCTCGGCGTGCGCAAGACCGGCTGCTCCGGCTTTGCCTACGTGATCAATTACGCCGATGCCGCGGAACCAGGGGACGCCGTCTTCGAGGACCGCGGCGTGCGCGTATTCGTGGACGCGGCAAGTCTCGTGCTCATCGATGGGACGATCGTGGATTTCGTGAAGCAGGGACTCAACGAGGCATTTCGCTTCCGAAACCCCAATGTCAAAGGTGAATGTGGTTGCGGGGAGAGCTTTTCGGTCTGACGTCACGCGCCTCGCGCCGCTGCCCGATCCGCCGCGGCCACCGCCGGCGGCTCGGGGAAAAACTCCTTGTCAAACCGGCACTTCCGCCGCACGGTAAATTGCCGTGAGTGCGTCACCCAAGGTAGACTGCGCGGCTTGCCCGATCCTCAACCGCGCAGCGCTGGTGAGGACTCCCCCACACTCACCAGGATTTTGAAAGGTCAAAGCGAATGGCGCTCGAGCGCACCCTGTCCATCGTCAAGCCCGATGGCGTACGCGCCAATGTGATCGGCGAGGTCTATCGCCGCTTCGAGAAGGCCGGACTGTCGATCATCGCAGCGCGCATGCTGCGCCTCTCGCAGCGCGACGCTGAGGGCTTCTACGCGGTGCATCGCGAGCGCCCGTTCTTCAAGGATCTGGTGCGCTACATGACCTCCGGTCCCGTCATGGTGCAGGTGCTGGAGGGCGAGGAGGCGATCGCCCGCAACCGCGACATCATGGGTGCGACCGACCCGAAGAAGGCCGCCCCGGGCACGATCCGCGCCGACCTCGCGAGCAGCATCGAGCAGAACGTGGTGCACGGCTCGGACGCCCCGGAGACCGCGGCACGCGAGATCGCCTACTTCTTCAGCGCCACGGAGCTGCACCCGCGCGCCTGAGGGCGATGCCAGGCACCCATGACGGCGCACGCTGCCCCATTGACCAACCTGCTCGGACTGCCGCGGCCAGGACTCGAGGCGTTCGTGGCGCAGCTCGGCAGCAAGCCGTTTCGGGCCCGCCAGCTCATGAACTGGATCTACAAGCGCGGGACCGGCAGCTTCGCCGACATGACGGACCTGGCGAAGGAGCTGCGTGCACGTCTCATCGCCTGCGCCGAAGTGCGCGTGCCGCAGATCGTCTCGGTGCAGCGCTCCGCGGACGGAACCTGCAAGTGGCTGCTGAGGGCGGACGTGCAGCAAGCATTCGAGATGGTATTCATCCCGGAGCCGAAGCGCGGCACGCTGTGCATATCCTCGCAGGTCGGCTGCGCACTCGACTGCTCGTTCTGCGCCACCGCACAGCAGGGCTTCAATCGCAACCTCACTACCGCAGAGATCGTCGGCCAGGTGTGGCTCGCCGCGCGCGAGCTCGAGCGCCACGAGACGGACGCGCCGGCGCTGCGCAGCGAGCGCCGCATCAGCAACGTCGTGCTGATGGGCATGGGCGAGCCGCTCGCCAACTTCCGCCAGGTGGTACCGGCACTCGACATTCTGCTCGACGACTTCGGCTTCGACCTGTCACGGCGACGGGTGACGCTCTCGACCTCCGGACTGGTACCGCAGATCTACCGTCTCGCCGCCACCAGCAACGTGGCGCTGGCGGTCTCGCTGCACGCACCCGACGACGCCTTGCGCAACGAGCTCGTACCGATCAACCGCAAGCATCCGATTGCCGAGCTGCTCGAGGCGTGCTGGCACTATCTCGACTCGCGATGCGGCCGCAGCGTCACCTTCGAGTACGTGATGCTCGAGGGTGTCAACGATTCCCCGGCGCAGGCGCGCGCCGTCGCGCGGCTGCTGCGGGGGCATCCCGCCAAGGTGAATCTCATCCCCTTCAATCCGTTTCCCGGCACGCGCTACCGCCGCTCGCCCGCACCGGTGATCCAGCGTTTCCGCGACGAGCTGCTGCAGCACGGAGTTCTGGCGACCATCCGGCGCACGCGCGGCGACGACATCGATGCTGCATGCGGACAGCTCGCGGGCCGCGTCATCGACCGCACTACGGTCCGTCTCGGGAACAAAGTCATCGGCGTCGCGGTGCAACCATGAGCCAAGTCAATTCCAGTCCCGGTTTCTCCCTGGCGCGGGTGCTCGCCAGCGCACTGCTGGCGCTGCTGCTGGCCGGGTGTGTGCACACCAGCACCATGAAGAATACCGGCAACCAGAAGGATGCCGCCGCCTACAACGTGCAGCTCGGCATCGCCTATATGAACCAGGGAGACTTATCGCGGGCCAAGGACAAGCTCGACCGCGCCCTCAGCCAGGACGCGGACAACGCCGACGTACACAGCGCCCGCGCCATGCTGTTCACGCGCATGGGCAACGCGAACAAGGCGGACGAGGAATATCGTACCGCGCTGCGGCTCGCACCGAACGACCCGAACGTGATCAATAACTACGCGGTCTACCTGTGCCAGACCGGCCGTATCGACGAGGGCGTGAAGCGCTTCCTCGAGGCGGCGCATAACGCACTCTACAAGACGCCGGAAGCCGCCTACACCAACGCCGGGGTTTGTCTGCGCTCCGCCAAGCGCGACGAGGACGCGCGCAGCTATTTCGTGCGCGCGCTGCAGGTGAGTCCCGCCTTCGCCGAAGCCCAGTTCCAGCTCGCCGATCTGCAGTTCCAGCACGGCGAGCTCACCCAGGCGCGTGCCGGGATCGACGGCTTCATCGGCAACTTCACCGCCACTCCGGACCTGCTGCTGCTCGGAGTGCGGGTGGCACGCGCCCAGGGCGATCGCCTGGCCGCGCAGCGCTACGCGCGGAAACTCCAGCTCGACTTTCCGAATACCCCCCAAACCCGTGCCCTGGCCGGGCTCGATCACCCCGGCTGAGACGCATGGCGAGCGACGCTGGCGTTGATCCGCTACGCGGCACGGGCGCGCGGCTGCGCGCCGCACGCGAGCGCTGCGGGCTGACGGTGCTACAGGCGGCGGAGAAGCTGCACGTCGATGCGCGGGTACTGGAAGCGCTCGAGGCGGAGGACTTCGGCGCGCTCGGCGCCGATGTGTACGTACGCGGCCATCTGCGGCGTTACGCCGAAGCGGTCGGCGAATCACCCACGGCTCTGCAGGAGCTTTATGCCGGCAGCGCACACGCGCTACGCCCCGATCTGACGCGCATTCCACGCGGCGGCACCCAGCCACGCTCCTCGCGGCTGCTGCTTACCACCCTGTTGGCCGTCGTCTGTCTGGCGGTCGCGGGACTGCTGTGGTGGCTGCTGACACAGCCGGCAGAGAAGGCACAGCCCCTGCCTGCCGCGCCTGCCCCGAGCGCCGACATCGCCGCGGGCGATGGTGGCGCGGGCGCCGGCGCAGAGCCGCCGCGCGGCGCGGCGGATAACGCTGCGCCCACAGCGACGCATGTTGCCGCTCCGGGACAGGCGCTGCTTGATCTGCGGTTCGTGGCGCTCAGTTGGGTCGACATATCCGATGGCGACGGCCGGCGACTGCTAACGGGCCTCATCGAGGGCGGCAGTGAGCGCGCATTGAGCGGTACGCCGCCGCTGCGCGTCGTGCTCGGCAACGCACCAGCGGTCGCGCTGCGGCTCAACGGTCAGCCCGTGAACATTAGCGGCCTGGTCCACCGCGATGGCAGCGCGCACCTTTCCATCGATGCCTCCGGACGGGCGAGCGCCGCCGCCCCGCGTCTGGCGCACGGAGACTGAGGTGTCCGAGCAGATCCAGCCGGTGCGCGGAATGAACGACGTGCTGCCCGCAGAGATCGGCAGCTGGCAGCATCTCGAAGCTTGTACCCGGGAGCTCCTCACCGAGTACGGCTACGAGGAGATTCGCGTGCCACTGATAGAGCACACCGAGCTCTTCAAGCGCGCGATCGGCGAGCACACCGACGTCGTCGGCAAGGAGATGTATACGTTCACCGACCGCGGTGGCGACAGCCTCACGCTGCGCCCCGAGGCCACCGCGGGAATCGTGCGTGCGCTGATCTCCAACGGCCTGCTGCGCGGCCAGCGCCACAAGCTCTGGTGCCTCGGGCCGATGTTCCGTCACGAGGCGCCGCAAGCAGGCCGCTATCGCCAGTTCTGGCAGGTCGACGTCGAGGCGGTCGGCTGCCCTGGGCCGGATGTGGATGCGGAGCTGATCGCGCTCAGCGCACGGCTGTGGCGGCGCTTGGGTATCAGTGGCCTCACGCTGCAGCTGAACTCCCTTGGAACCCCCGAGAGTCGCCGCGCGTATCGCGCGCGGCTGGTCGATTATCTGCGTGCCCATGAGCGGCAGCTCGACGCCGACAGCCAGCGGCGCCTCGCCGGCAACCCGCTGCGGATCCTCGACAGCAAGAACCCGCAGATGCAGGCGCTGATCGCCGGCGCGCCGCTGCTCACCGAGCACCTCGATGCCGAGTCGCGCGCGCACTTCGAGGCGCTGTGCGCGATGTTGCGCGCAGTTGGCATCGCCTACGAGATCAACCCGCGCCTGGTGCGCGGTCTCGATTACTACAACCGCACGGTGTTCGAATGGATAACCGCCTCGTCCGTCGCCCAGAATGCCGTCTGCTCCGGCGGCCGCTACGACGGCCTGATCGCGCAGCTCGGTGGTGATGCCACCCCCGCGGTCGGCTTTGCGATGGGTGTCGAGCGGCTGGTGGCGCTGCTCGAAGCCGCCGGGCGCGCCCCGCCGCCGCATCACCCGGACGTGTATGTGGTGGTGAGCGGGCCGTCGGCCGGGCTTGAGGCGCTGCAGCTCGTGGAGCGACTGCGCGGTGAGCGGCCCGCGATCCGTTTCGAGCTCAACGTCGGCGGGGGCAACTTCAAGGCGCAGTTTCGCCGTGCCGACCGCAGCGGCGCCGCGCTCGCACTGATCGTCGGCGAGGACGAGCTTGCCCGCGGCGTGGTCGGCATGAAACCTTTGCGCTCGGACTCTGGTCAGAGCGAGTGCCCGATCGCGCAGCTCGCGCCGGCGCTCGATGCGGCCCTGGCCGCGGCGGCGCCCGCGGCCGCCGCGCCGCGACAGTGAGCCCCAGGGGGAACCGGTGGAAGACTACCTGTCCGAAAAAGAGCAATGGGAGTGGGTGAAAGCCCAGGTACGCGAGAACGCGCCGGCGGTGGTGCTTGCCGTCGCAATCGCGCTTGCGGCCGTGTTCGGCTGGCGCTGGTGGCAGGCTCACGTGGACGCCCGGGCGCTCGCGGCGGGGGGGAAGTACATGCAGATGGTTCAGGCGCTCGAGCACGGCGATCGCTCCCAGGCGCTGGTGCGGCTCGGCGAGCTGGAGCGTGAATATCCGGGCACGCCGTATGCGGACCAGGCGAAACTGCTGGCGGCACGCGTGTACGTCGATGACGGCGAGCTCGATCGCGCCGCGGCCGAGCTCGGCGCCGTGGCCGAGCATTCGAAGGATCGCGATCTCGCGCTCATTGGGCGGGTGCGACTGGCACGCGTGCAGATCGCCCAGGGCAAGGCGGAGAGTGCGCTCGCCACGCTCGGCAACCCCGAGCAGGCTGGCGCATTCGCGGGGCGTTACCACGAGGTGCGCGGCGATGCCTACTACGCCA
>DATIZW010000211.1:0-2399 GCA_035516875.1 Steroidobacteraceae bacterium | reverse complement strand
GCGAGGCGAGCCGTTCATCATTGAGTGCCCCTTATGTGATGCCGCCGTTCAAGTCAAGGTAACGTGGGAGCCCATAACTCCGCTCTAAGGCGCCGCCCCGGCGGGTGTCGGCGCGCCACTGACGCGGACGCCTTTGCGCCGCCCGCGGGCCGAGGGGCACCGAGGACGCCAGCGACACACCGGCGCCTTGGAGCTACGTGCGGCGGCGCGCGTCGTAGATCGCGAGCAAGCGCCGCCGCGCCTCGATGATTTCCTCGAGGCGTTGGTCGCCCGCAGGCACGCGCACCGAGAGCTGGCTCTGGTGGTTTACGAGTTCGCCGGGCAGGGTGAACAGCTCGTAGCGCAAGCGCTTCGGACGCGCGTCCCGGAAGCGCCCCGGCAGCGCACAGCGCTTGAGTACGGTCAGCACGTTGAAGGTCAGCACGTTAATGCGAAACCATGCCGCATTCGCCCCGAAGCGCGCGCTCGGCAGCACGCCCGCACCGAGTTCGTCCTTCATCACGCGGTGCACGTGTTCGATGGTGCCCGCCTTCTCCCGGTGCCAGCGCACCAGCTGGGTCGCGTCGAGGTCGCGGCGATTGGTCACCACCGCGTGGTAGGTAACGCCCCGGCTCTCCAACAGCTCCTGCTGGCGCGGTGTGAAGCGCAGCGCGATGTAGCGCAGTGGCCAGGCATCTCGCGGCCAGTCTCCGGGTGTGAACTCCACTTCGGTCACATCGACCTCTTCGCGCTCCCGCGTATCGAGCCGCGCCCAGCGCCGCTTGGACACTGCGGTGCAGCACGCACGCAGCTCCTGGGTCATGTCGGCACTGATCGCAAAGCCGATCTTCTCCCGCACCAGATACTTGAGCAGCGGTGTGTAGTAGGCGGCCGAATCGGCTCGAAAACGGCACTCGCCCACCCACGACGGCAGATTCGCAAAGGCGCGCTGGACCGAGCTCAACGGGTCCTCACCTCCCGCGACGTTGCCGTCCCGGAATTCGTCCGCCACGACCAGTTGCTGCTCGGCCCACACTGCCACCAGGGGCTGAAACCCCCGCGTGCCCTCGTACGCCACGGTCGCCTCGCGCTTATGGGCCTCGATGATCGTTCCGTCGTGGTCGATGGTGGCCTGCGTCTGGCGGCGATCGGCGCCACGCTCCACCAGCGCGCGATTGACCGCCTCCAGGCTCCGCAGCCCCGCCGACTCCGGCGCCACCCAGGCCTTCTTCTCCGCCGGCCGCCCCTCCCAACACTTCGGGTCGTGAAACTGTCCGAGAAAGTCCAAGAGCGCATCCGGCGATGGAAACGGTGCACCCAGTAGCTGCTCCAACCCCTTGTCCTCCGCCAGCACGCGCACATCCTCGACGCGATCTCCCCCCGCCGCCAGCAGTGTGACCAAGGCCTCCAGCTTGTGCGCCGCAGCAAAGCCCCGCCGCCGCTTGGGCGGTGGCAACGTTGCGCCCGCCAGCTCATCCACGCGCAGGGCGCGCATGGTCTCCACGACCAAGGGCAACCCGGCGCGAGCGGTGAGGTCGGTGCGCTCGGCCGGCTCTAACACGAACGGCAGGATACCTTGCCGGCGGCGCTGCCGCACACCCCGCGGCTTCACCGCTGGCGGCGCCGGGCGCGCCGGCGCTCCCGCGCCTCGCGCCGTAGATCGGACAGCTCGCACGCCGTTAGCTCATTGATCAGGTTCCACAGCTGGGTGTAGGCCGCGATGGCGCTGCGCACCTTGCCCTCGTCTTCGGGCCGCACGTGCAGCGCGTGCGTACGGCCGTCGAGCTGCACCGTGAAAAACTTCCCACCGTGGCGCCGCCGAGGATCGTGGGCGCAGGCGCAGTTCGCGCGACCACAACGACGCAAGCGCTCGACCAGCGAGCCCCGCATCACTGGCCGCCAGCTCAGCGCCCGCATCTGCTCGCGCAGCTGGCGGCGCCGCCGTTGGGTCTCTTCGCGATCGGACGCCATGTCTGAATCATATTACACTAACCAGATTACGAATCAACAAAATTTCGCCCAATGGGCGAACTTTCTCACTGTCTAGCCCCTTGCTACCGCTGCGAATTTCCCGCACTGGACCGGCTTAGAGCGGAGTTATGGCGACAACAGACATTGAGACAACGGACGTCGGGATACCGGGGTCTGTTGTCTCAATGTCTGTTGTCTGACGTCTGCGTTCGCCTTCTCTGCTATGGTGCGCGCCATGTTGCGACGGCTCGCTTTGCTCAGCGCGTTGGTGTGCAGCGGCTGCTTGTGGCGCGGCTACGCCACGATCCTGTCGGTGCACGTCGACGTCCTCACGCAAATGGCGACCAAGCTGTGCAGCGTCATCGAGGCGGGCCGCGGGCCGACGGCGGAGGGGATGGCCGAGTAGACCTACCCGGCGCAGCGCGGCCGGGAGTTTCTGCGGCAGTTCA
>DATIZW010000210.1:0-4282 GCA_035516875.1 Steroidobacteraceae bacterium | reverse complement strand
CGTGGGCGCATCACCGGCATCATGGGTCCGAGCGGCACCGGCAAGACGACGCTCCTCAGGCTCATCACCGCACAGATCAGCCCCGATCGCGGCCGCGTGGCGGTGTTCGGGCGCGATCTCGCCGGCTTGCGCCGCGGTGAGATCTACGCGCTGCGGCAGCGCATGGGGATGCTGTTCCAGAACGGGGCGCTGCTCACCGACATGGATGTGTTCGAGAACGTCGCCTTCCCGGTGCGCGAGCACACTGACCTGCCCGAGCCGCTGATCGAGAAGCTGGTACTCACCAAGTTGCAGGCCGTCGGACTGCGCGGCGCCGCCGAGCTCATGCCGGAGGAGCTCTCGGGCGGCATGGCGCGACGCGTGGCGCTGGCGCGCGCCATCGTCATGGATCCCGAGGTGCTGCTGTATGACGAGCCGTTCGTCGGGCTTGACCCCATCTCGCTCGGCGTGATCCTGCGCCTCATAAAGCACATGAACGCGGCACTCGGCCTCACCAGCATCGTCGTGTCGCACGACGTGCAGGAGCTGGCCACCATCGCCGACGAGACTTTTCTCATCTCCAGCGGCCGCATCGCCGCCAGCGGCACTCCCGCGCAGCTGCGCGCGAGCGACTCGCCCGCGGTGCGGCAGTTCATGACCGGCAGCGCCGAGGGCCCGGTGCAGTTCCATTACCCGGCGCCCGATTACGCCACGCAGCTCTTCGGGGCCGCACCGCGATGAGGAACGGCTACCTGCTCCAGGGTGTGCGCCGGCTCGGCTCGGTGACGATCTTTTTCCTGCAGCTGCTGCTGCAGTGCGTGCCGGCGCTCGCGCGGCCGCGCCTGCTGGTGCACCAGATCTATAACGCCGGCGCCCGCTCGCTGATCATCATCATGCTGTCGGGATTGTTTGTCGGCATGGTGCTCGGGCTGCAGGGCTACGACCTGCTGCAGCGCTTCGGCTCCGAGGAGGCGCTCGGCACTGCGGCGGCGCTCGGACTGCTGCGCGAGCTCGCACCGGTGATCACCGCGCTGCTGTTCGCGGGTCGCGCCGGTACCGCCCTGACCTCGGAGATCGGCCTGATGCGCGCCACCGACCAGCTGACCGCGATGGAGATCATGGCGGTCGATCCGCTGCGCCACGTGGCCGCGCCGCGCTTCCTCGGCGGGGTGATCGCCATGCCGCTGCTCACCGCGATCTTCAGTGTGATCGGCCTGTACGGCGCGCAGCTGATCGGGGTGCAGCTGATGGGCGTCGACCGCGGCACTTTCTGGTCGCAGACCCAGGCGTCGGTCGACCTTCACGATGTCAACGAGGGCCTGGTGAAGGCCCTGGTGTTCGGCGTCGCCTGCAGCCTGATCGCCGTTCACGAGGGTTATCACGCTGAACCGACCGCCGAGGGCGTTGGTCTCGCCACCACGCGCACCGTGGTAGCCTCCTCGGTGATAACGCTGTTGCTCGACTACGTACTGACCGCGGAATTCCTCTAAGGGAACTTTGACTTATGCGTGCCAATCGAACACTCGAGATCGGAACCGGACTGTTCGTGTTGTTGGGTTTTGCCGCGCTTCTGTTTCTCACCACGCAGTTGCCGGCCAGCGGGCTGAAGCTGGGCGGCGCCAAAGCGGGCTATCACGTGACCGCCGAGTTTGACAACGTCGGGGATCTCAAGGTGGGCTCGCCGGTCACCATGTCGGGCGTGCGCCTCGGCGATGTCGAGGACATCCACTTCGATCCCCAGGACTACAAGGCCGTGGTCCGCGTACGCATCGACCCGCAGTACCGACAGATCCCCGACGATAGTTACGCCAGCATTCAGACGCAGGGCCTGCTCGGCGGTAAGTACATCAGCCTGAGCCCCGGTGGCTCCGACACCTTCCTCAAGGACGGCAGCCGCATCGACCAGACACAGTCGGCCATCGTGCTCGAGAGCCTGATCAACAAGTTCTTCGCCAACTACTCGAGCAAAGGCGGCAATGACAGCCAGGGCCAGGCGGACGCGCACGGCCAGGGCAGCGAAAGCCAAGGCAACACGGAGTCGAAGCGATGAGAGACGCAGTCGTATGGGCCGGGCTTTGCACGGTGCTCGCCCTCGCGTGCGCGCAGGCGCAGACACCACCGGCCGCGCAGGCCAGCGCGGCTCCTGCGGCGCCGGCGTCCGCCGAGCAGGGACCCACCGAGGTGGTGCAGAACGCCGCCAACGGTATGCTCGGAGACCTCGACAAGGACCGCGAGGCCTATCGGCGCGACCCGGCAAAGGTCGGGCAGCTGGTCGACAAATACCTGCTGCCGCATTTCGATACCGCCTTCTCGGCGCAGCTGGTGCTCGGCAGGTTCTGGCGTACGGCGACGCCCGAGCAGCGCCAACACTTCATCGATGCCTTCTACCATTCGTTGCTCACCAATTACGGCAGCGCCCTCGCTGAGTTCACCTCCGACCGTCTCAAGATCTATCCCACCAAGGTCGAGCCGGACGCCACGCGCGCCACGGTGCGTACCGAGGTCAAGCGCGACAACGGCGATCGCGTCTCGGTCAACTACTACCTGCGCAAGACGCCGCAGGGATGGAAGGCCTGGGACGTCGTGATCGACGGCATCAGCTACGTCAACAGCTACCGCGAGGACTTCGGCCCGCAGATCGAGCAGCAGGGCATCGACTCGGTCATCAAGCGCCTCGAGGCCGGCGAGAAGCCCGAAGCGATCGGCAAGCAGTCCTCCGGCAAGAGCTGATGGCTACGCACCCGGCGCAGCATGCCGCGAGCTCCGCCGCGGCGTTTCGCCTCGTGGCCGAGGACGGCCACCTCGCGGCCGAGGGACCGCTCACGTTCGCCAGCGCGCGGCGTGCCTGGGAGCTCGGTGAGCCTTTCTTCGCCGGCACCGGTGCCGCGCGCGAGGTCGACTGCCGCGGGATCACGGCCTCCGACAGTGCCGGGCTCGCGGTACTGCTCGAGTGGCTGGGCACCGCCAGGCACGCCGGCCGCAACCTCCGCTATACGCACTTGCCGTCCGGCCTCGCGGCGCTCGCGCGTATCAGCGAAGTGGAGGAATTTCTCACCCGCGGCGTGTAGCGGTGCTGCGCACACCGCTGCGCCGTAGCGCCTCGGGCGGCGCGCGGCAGGCAGTCACTGCGGCGGGTTTTGCGGCGGCGGCTGTGCCGGCTGCGGCCGCGCAGCGGGTGGCGGTGTGGGCGCGGGGCTCGGTGCCGCGCCTTGCGGGGGTGTGGCGGGCGGCGACTGTGGTTGCGTGCCCTGAGGCGCAGCGGGCGGTGCGGTGGCGGGTGGCGACCCGGCGGGCGTGGCCTCGTCCTCGCCCGCTTCCTCGAGCAGCTTCTGCTCCTGCTCCTCCTCGTTCTTCGAGCCGGCGCCGTGCACCTTGAAGTCGCGGTTCTGCAGGTAGGCGTTGCGCACGAATCCGTACGGGTCGTAGGCGCTCTGGATCATCGGGTCGAGGTAGAGGATGCGGCTGCGATGGTCGACACCCTCGGCCGCCCACAGCCCCGTGGCGACCCAGAAATTGGTGTACGTGCGCGGGTTGGCGAGCGTATCGACGGTCGACGCGCCGATGCCGTCACGCACCGTGTAGGGTCCGAACACCGGCACCATGATGTAAGGACCCGGTGGCACGCCCCACTTGCCCATCGTCTGCCCGAAGTCGCGGCTGTTCTTCTGCAGACCGTTTCCCATGCTGGCGACGTCGATAAAGCCCGCGATGCCGAAGGTGGAGTTGAATACGAAGCGGGCGATATCCGAGGCGAACGCCTTGAGCTGGCCCTGCAGCAGATCGTTGGTGATGGTGACCGGGTAGTCGAGGTTGTCCCAGAAGTTGCCGAGCCCGGTGCGCACCGGTTGCGGTGCCTTCGCATAGGCCTTCGCCACCGGCTTGACGATGTGGCGGTCGAGCACATCGTTCACCTTGTAGCTGGTGCGGTTGAGCCGCTCCCACGGATCGCGCGGGTCGCGCTTGCTGCCGGGTGGCAGCGTGGCGCAGCCGCACAAAATGAGCAGGCAAGGCGATAGCAGGGTGGCATGGACTGTCGCTGGCATGGGAGACGCGGAGACCGATGAGGTGCGCCATTGTAGTGTAGCAGCCGCGCGTGCGCTCCCGGCGCGGCACGCGGCGTGTAGCAGGCGGCGGTCGACGTGCTGAAGCTGCGCAGCGCGCCGGCGTGTCAGTGACCGCCGCCGCCGCCACGGCGGCCCTGCCCCTGGTCGCCGTTGTCGGAGGCGAGTTGACGCTTGCGCGTGCTTGCCAGGAAGTCGCGCACCTCGTCGAGGCGCGCCTGGTAGCGCTGGCGCTGTATCTG
>DATIZW010000209.1:0-12082 GCA_035516875.1 Steroidobacteraceae bacterium | reverse complement strand
CTCACGATGGTGCCGGCAACGAGATACAGCACCGCAAACCAGGCGAGAGCGTAGGTGAGAAAGCGGTGGATCGCCAGATACTGCGAGTGGTATTCCTTGTAGTGCTCGGTCCCCTGAACACCGCCGATGAGCAGCGCCGCCACGGCGACGAGGGTCAGCACCGGCCCCACGTTGGAACGCTGCGCCCCGGGGATGGCGGGCGATGCAGGCGGCGCCGGCAGCCGCCAGTACCATGCAGCGACCACCGCGAGCCCGAGCGCCGAGCTCACATACTGCAGCACGTGGTACAGCGGGCCGCGGTAGGCGCCGATGGTGACCGTGGCGTTGAGCGCCGCGAAGCGATGTACCATCCAGCCCTCGACGTGCGTGAACGAGTCCCACAGCAGGTGCGTCCACGCCCCGAGCAGGAACGCGAGTGCCGCAAACACCCACTCGAGCCGTGACCGCCCGAAGGGGGCGAGCGCGGTGAGAAACAGCCAGCGCGCGCGCGCCGACAAGAGTGCCGTGAGCGGCCGGCGTAGCACGAAGAGCACCGTGAGCAGCGCGTAGCCGAGCACGATGCAGCTGGTGTAGGAGCCCTCGAAGCTGTGCGCATGGTGCAGATAGCCCCGAAGGTTGCTGGGCACGTAATCGTAGGTGTCGGGAACCATGGCGCCGATGATGAGCGGCACGGTGCGCAGGTAGCGCACGCCGCGCAGCGGCAGGACGGCCGCCGGATGCGCGAGCGTGAACGGCATGCGCGCCTCAGCCCGGCTGCGCCGTGCGCGGCACGACGTCAATGCGGAAATCGCCGCCGACCCAGCGGCTGCCGCTGCGGTAGGTCAGGTCGATGCTGCGACCCGCACGCAGATGCGGTGTGTCGATCTCGAGCAGGTGCAGCCCGAGCGAGTTGGGCTGCGTAGCCTGCTCGCGCACGTCCTGCCAGCCATCGAGACCCCAGCGCACCGTGCTCTCGGCCGGCAGCGCAATGGTGAGCTCGCAGCCCTCGGGCAACTCGGTCGCTGGCACCTGCTCGCACCAGATGACGCGCCCGAGCGCGGGCTGCTCGCCGCGGTAACGCTCCCACACCGATGTCGGGCGATCGAAGGGGCGCTTGAGCACCCGCGAAGCGGCGAGCTTCAGGTACTCCGCGTGCGCCCATACGAGGGGCATGGCAGCGCCCGTCGGCCGGCCCGGCGCAAGCCCGCGCGCCGGGATCGGTGCGCTATCCCATATCTGTTCGGGCAGCATGCCCCCCGATGAAGCCATGCGAGCCATCGCCACGAGGTACGGCAGGGCGTCGCGCTCACAGCATAGCTCGTAGTGACCGCGCTCGCCGGTGAGCAACGGCCAGGCGCGCCCCCGCCCGGTGCCGTCGTAGGCACTGCCGTCGTCGTGCTCGCCGTAGCCGTCGTCGTTGTAGCGGTGCCAGCACGGACCGGTGGGCGTGTCGACCTTGAGCAGCGCATCGGCCACTTTCACCGTCGCCAGGATCAGCGGGTCATCGGCACGGCGCAGGCCGAAACGCACCAGCTGCAGGAAGTCGACGCCCACCTGCGCGCTCGCCGGCAGACCCGGGTCCTTTTGCAGGTTATGGATCGGCAGCACGGTGTTGGCGCCGCGATCGAGCAGCGCCTGCGGCGGTGTCACACGCACGTAATAACCGGGCACGCCGTAGAGGCGTGCCAGCGGCACTTCAGGACCGACGGCCGTCCAGTTCTCGAGCTGTGCGTTCCAGTAGTCGGCAACCGCGAGCGCGAGCTGCCGGCCGTCCTCGGGGAGGTAAGGCGCACCGGCGACGAGCGCGGCGATGCACACCGCCAGGGTGAAGGTATTGAGACCTGCATCCTCCTCCCAGCGGTCTTGCTGGCTCGCCGGGCCGTAACGTACCAGGAACGAGAGCGCGCGGCGGATCATCTCCGCGATTTCCGTGCCCTCGAGCGCCTGGCGTTCATCGAGTGTCACCGCGAGCAGCACCGGGAAGGCGGTCTCATCGAGCTGCACGCCGAGCCAGTGACCCGTGCCCCCGAGCCACTGATTCTGGTGCCAGTGCCCGTCTTCCTGCTGCGTGGCGAGCAGGTAGCGCAGCGTGTTACGCGCCTCGCGCGTTGCCCCCACGGCAAGCAGCGCGCCCGCGGTCTCGACCAGATCGCGCGGCCAGACGAGGTGGTAACCGGCGCGCTCCTCGCGCGTGTTACCCCACGGCACGCTCAAGGACGCCACCATCGCTCCGGGGTAGGTCTTGTCCTGGTGAGCGCGCAGCACCATCGTCGAGAGGCGCACCTGCTCGGCGCATTCCTGCGGCAGCTCTGCGCACAGCTCCTGCTCGGCGACGCGGCTGGCGTGCCAGCCGGTCCAGCTCGTGAGCTGCCGCTCCCACGACGTGGCAAAGGGCTCCGAGAGCGCGCTGAGGGCGAGCGTCGCCGCCGATTCCGCGCTGCTGCCGAAGCCGAGCGCCAGCACCGCCTGCCGCGGCAGCTCGCCGATCAGCGCGATGTTGCCGGGACCGGCGCTGTCGTACTCCCAGGTCAGTGCGCCGTTGTGCGCGAAGTCCTGCCAGCCGTCGCTGCTGCCGACGAAGCCGGCGCTCGCGCGGCCCAAGGCGTCGCGCTGCTCCCCCGTGACCGCCGCGAGCGCCAGCCCGAAGGGCCCCTGCTGCGCCCACAACAGCCGCCGCCCGCCGTGCAAAACCACCGCGGCGCTGTTGTTGGCCCCGGTACCGCCGAGATGCGGTGCGAGCAACGCCAGGGGACGCAGCGCCGGATCCCCGCTCAGACTGACGTCGATCAGCAGCACGTCGCGGTGCTCGCACGGTGCCACACGCAAGGTGAGCTCGAAGCGCTCGTGGCGGTGCACGATGCGCACGGCCGGCGCGCCCGGAGCCGCGAGGTGCACCACGTGTTGCCACAGCCGCTTCACCTCGACCCAGAAGCCCTTGCCGTCGGCCACGATGAAGCCGAGGTCGCGGATCTGCGGGATGTCGGCGCGCGGGTAGTAGACCTCGTTGATGATGCCGCCGCCGATGGTGAACCAGAGTCGGGACGAGCCGAGCGCGCAGCCGACGATCTCCTTGGCGCTGCTGCACCAGGTCGGCGGCAGTCCGGGAGCGCCCGGGGCTGAGCTCATCGGCGGCCGTTCGTCGGCTGCCACAACCGCAGGCCGCCGATGAACGCGTTACGGTTGTCGCCAAGGCGCACGTCGCGCGGCAGCCTCTTAAGAAGCACCGCGTTGCCACCGCCGAGCACGATGTAGTCCGCCTGGAAAGCGGCCTTGAGGTCAGCGATCACCTTGCAGACCGCCTTGCGCCATTTGCGGTTCCCGAGGTGCTCGCGGCCGCGCTCACCGACGTACTCCTCGAAGGTGCGGCCATGCTTGTACGGCATGTGCCCGATCTCGGTAGGCTCGACCACGCCGTCGACGATCAGCGTCGCCCCGAGCCCGGTGCCGAGTCCGAGAAACAGCATGCGGCCGCCCTCATAGCTGCCGATCGCCTGCATGGCCGCATCGTTGATCACCCGCACCGGCTTGCCGAAGGCGTGGGCGAAGTCGTAGCCGAGCCAGCCGTTGCCGAGGTTATGAGGGTTGGCGACGATCCGGCCGTGGATCACAACACCCGGGTAGCCAATGGAAACCGCGTCGTACTGGCGGCCGCGCATCAGTTTGCGGATCTTGCGCATCATATGACCCGGCGTCATCTTCGGCCCCGAGTCAAATTCGCCGATGGCGCCGCGGTTGTCGATCCGCAGCTTGATGTGCGTACCGCCGACGTCGACGACCAGGATGTGACGCGGAGCTGAGTTGCGGCGTCTCTTCCTTTCAGGCGGCATCGCAGGATTCTCCCCGGAATTGGCGGCCGAGGCCACCGGCTGCGCGGCGCAGCGACCGCCGTCAGCTTCGCGAAGGAGCAGCCCCCGAGGTTGACGCGCGTCTTGCTGCGCTCACACGCCCCAAAACTGCGCCAGCAGCGCGCGCGCCGCGCGCCCGGCCTCGAGATCCCGGCAATTGACGATCGCCAGCCGAAAGCCTCCGGGCGGCATCGGGTGCGCCGCGGCCGGGCGGTCCTGGTGAAAGGTGATCTGCACGCTCGTCACCTGCCAGATGCGGTGCACGGCCTCCACGAGCTCCGGCGGCGGATGCGGGTACTCGCGTCCGTGCGGACCGAACAGCGCCACGCTGAAGCCGTTGCTGCGCTCGGCGTCGGCAAAGACCCACGCGCCACGTGCGTACAGGCCGACGATGGCATCCAGCCAGCCGTGGCCATAGAGATCCGGCCACTGATCGGCGAAGCGCAGGTGCGTATCGATGATGCGCCCGCCGATCGTCTCGAAGTTGAGCATGCCGGTGTAGGTCGCGAGGTGCTGTGCCACCCACTCCCCCAGGTACACCTCGAGTGCCGGGCGGCGCTCCGCCTCGATCGTCCAGTAGTCGAACGTACCCTCGGGGGCGGGGACGCCACAGGAGTGGCGCCACCACAGCGCCTTGCCCTTGACGACCGCGATGTCGGAACTCACGTGCTCGCCCTCGAGCAGCGTCATCCAGAAATGTCCCGGGTTCAGGTGTCGCCGGTAGTCCTCGAGACTCCTCAGCACCCGGGCGCCGACGCCCATGCCACGCAGGTTGGTGATCGGTTTGCTGAAGACCGGGAAACGCCGCGGTATCACGCCATGCGGCGCGCAGGCGAGGCCCTGCGAGGCACTGACCCGCAGCTTGTCGTAGATCCAGCGCTGTGCCGGGTACCACTCGTAGGCGTCCGGATCCTCGGTCGGGATACGCAGCGCCGCGGGACACTCCACGCCTTCGAAGTACTGCAGCCGCCACGGGTCGGCTTCGCAGAAGGGCATCGTGCTGCTCGCGTTGCCGGCAGCGCCTCTAGAACAGTCCCGTGATGCGCCCGTTCGCATCGACGTCGATGTTGTTTGCGGCCGGTACCTTCGGCAGTCCCGGCATGGTCATGACGTCGCCGCAGATCATGATCACGAACTCCGCGCCGGCGGCGAGCCGCACCTCGCGGATATTGACGACGTGATGCGTCGGCGCGCCGCGCAGCTTCGGATCGGTGGAAAACGAGTACTGCGTCTTGGCGACGCACACCGGGTAGTGGCCGTAGCCACCCTCCTGGAGCTGACGGATCTGCTCGCGCACCTTGGTGTCGGCGGTGATGTCGCTGGCGTGATAGATCTTGGTGGCAACCGCCTTCATCTTGTCCCAGAGCGTCGCCTCGTCAGGGTACACGTGGTGGAAGTTGTTCGGCTGCTCGCACAGCCGCACGACCTCGCGGGCGAGCTCGAGCGCACCGGGGCCGCCCTGCGCAAAATGCGTCGCGCCGATCACCCGCACGCCCTGCCTGGCGACGCGCTCGACCAGCAGCTGGATCTCGCGGTCGCTGTCCTCGGCCCGCCGGTTGATCGCCACCACGCACGGCAGGCCGTAGTGGTTGATGACGTTGTCGATATGCCGCTCGAGATTCACTGCGCCCTTCTCCAGCGCGGCGAGGTTCTCGCCCTTGAGATCGGCGAGCTCGACGCCGCCGTGGTACTTGAGCGCCCGCACGGTGGCTACGATCACCGCTGCGCTCGGCTTGAGCCCCGCCTTGCGGCACTTGATATCGACGAACTTTTCCGCGCCGAGGTCGGCGCCGAAACCGGCCTCGGTGACGACGTAGTCACAGAGCTTGAGGGCGGTGCGCGTCGCGATCACGGAGTTGCAGCCGTGCGCGATGTTGGCGAACGGGCCGCCGTGAATGAAGGCCGGATTGTTGGCGAGCGTCTGTACCAGGTTGGGCTCGAGCGCCGTCTTCAACAGCGCGGTCATCGCGCCGTGCGCAGTGAGCTCGCGCGCCAGCACCGGCGTGCGGTCGGCGCGGTAGCCCACCACGATCCTGCCGAGGCGTTCCTTGAGATCCGCAAGTCCGCTCGCCAGGCACAGGATCGCCATGACCTCGGAGGCGACCACGATGTCGAAGCCGTCCTCGCGCGGTACTCCATTGGCAGTGCCGCCGAGGCCGATGACGATGTCGCGCAGCGCGCGGTCGTTGACGTCGACCACCCGCCGCCAGGTCACGCGGCGCACGTCCACGCCGAGCTGGTTGCCCTGGTAGATGTGGTTGTCGATGAGCGCCGCCAGCAGGTTGTTGGCGAGGGCTACGGCGGCGAAATCACCCGTGAAATGCAGGTTGATGTCCTCCATGGGAACGACCTGCGAATAGCCGCCACCGGCGGCGCCGCCCTTCACACCGAACACCGGCCCCAGGGCCGGCTCGCGCAGACACAGCATCGCCCGCTTGCCGAGCAGGTTGAGCGCATCGCCGAGACCGACGGTGGTGGTGGTCTTGCCCTCCCCGGCCGGCGTCGGCGAGATCGCCGTGACCATGACCAGCTTGCCGTCGGCGCGCGATTGCAGCTGCGCGACATAATCGAGCGATACCTTGGCCTTGTAGCGCCCGTAGGGCTCGAGGCTCTCCTCGGGGATCCCAAGCCGCTCGCGCGCGAGCGACACGATTGGCAGCAGCTTGGCGCGTTGCGCGATCTCGATGTTGCTCGGAAAGGGCGTAGCTGTAGCTGGCTTGGTCATGTCTCAACGGCCGTGGGTTGGAGGGTCGGGGAGCGTGATGCTACCAGAGGCCCGTACGGCGATGCCGCCGCTTGGCTACAATCCCGCACGGATGCTGTGGGTCAAGGCCCTGCACGTGGTGTTCGTGGTTACCTGGTTCGCGGGGCTGTTCTACCTGCCACGCCTGTTCGTCTACCACGCGACGACCGGCGACGCCGCGGGACTGGCGCGCTTCATCGTCATGGAGCGGCGGCTGTTCTTGATCATGAGCATCGGCGCGCTGCTCGCCGTGTTGTTCGGCCTCGCCATGATCGTCGCCGCGCCCGGCTATCTCGCCATGGGGTGGTTGCGCGCCAAGCTGCTGCTGGTCACGGCGCTGGTCGGCTACCACTTCTGGTGCTACCGCCTGATGCTGCAGCTGCGTGCGGGGACGCAGCCGCACACGCAGCGCTGGTACCGCCTGTTCAATGAGGTGCCGGGGCTGCTGCTGCTTGCGATCGTGATCCTCGCCGTCGTGAAGCCCTAGCGCAGGGCGCGAGCGCAAAAACAGTCCTTTCGGCGCCGCCGTGGATCCATCCCCGGAGGCTGCGCTCGCGCGCCGCCGAAAGTCCTTTTTTGCCCCCGCATCTCGCCTGGAACTCTCACCAGATGCGCACCCGATCCTCGGGTTTGATGTAGAGCTTGTCGCCGGGCTGCACGTCGAACGCGCTGTACCAGGCGTCGATGTTCGGCAGCGGTCCGTTGACGCGAAACTGCGACGGGCTGTGCACGTCCGACATCACCAGCTCGCGCAGCGCTCCGTCGCGGTACTTCTCGCGCCACACCTGGGCATAGGCGAGGAAGAAGCGCTGATCGCCGCTCAGTCCGTCGATCGCCGGCGATGGCTGCCCCTTGAGCGAGATGCGGTACGCCTCGTGCGCCATGTTGAGGCCGCCGAGGTCGCCGATGTTCTCGCCGATGGTGTTGGCACCGTTCACCTTGAGGCCCGGCAGCGCCTCGAACTGCGAGAATTCCCTGATGAGGCGTGCGGTGCGGGTAGTAAACACCTGCGCGTCCTCAGCCGTCCACCAGTCCTGCATGGCGCCGTTGGGGCCGAACTTGCGACCCTGGTCGTCGAAGCCGTGGCCCATCTCGTGGCCGATCACCGCGCCGATCGCGCCGTAGTTCACCGCCGCATCGGCGTTGGGATCGAAGAACGGCGGTTGCAGGATGGCGGCGGGAAACACGATCTCGTTGTTCGAGGGGTTGTAGTAGGCGTTGATCTCCTGGGGCGTCATCTGCCACTCGGCGCGATCGACCGGCTTGTCGAGCCGCGCCACCTGATAGTCCCACTGCCACTGCGCGGCACGGCGCACGTTGCCGAGGAGGTCCTCGCGGCGGATGACGAGCGCCGAGTAGTCCTTCCACTTGTCCGGATAGCCGATCTTCGGCGTGAAGGCCGCAAGCTTCTCGTGGGCGCGCTTCTTGGTTGCCGGCGTCATCCAGTCGAGGGCGTCGAGCCGCTCGCTGAGCGCGGCTTCCAGATCCGCCACCAGGCGCTGCATCTTCGCCTTCGACTCGGGCGGAAAGTATTGCGCCACGTACAGCTGTCCGACCGCCTCGCCGAGTGCATCGTCGACCGCATCCACGGCGCGCTTCCAGCGCTCGCGCTGCTGCGGCTGCCCGCGCATGGTCTTGCCGTAGAACGCAAAGCGCGCCTCGTCGAAGCGCTTCGGCAGGTACGGTGCATGGCTGCTGAGATAGTGGAAGGTGAGGAACGCCTGCAGCGTCGGCACATCGGTGCGGCCGAAGAGCGCGGCGAGATCGCGGATCGCGGTCAGCTCCGCGAGCACCACCTCCTCGCGGTTGCCGAGCTGCTGGGCGGCGAGAAACACCTGCCAGGGGAAACCCGGTGCGTAGGCGATGAGCTGCGCCTTGGTGCGCGGATTGTAGATGGCATCGACGTCGCGGCGCTTGTCGATCGGCCATTGCACCTCGGCGGCGGCGGTCTCGAACGCCATGATGTCGCGCGCCTTCGCCGCGGCATCGCCGACGCCCGCGAGCCCGAGCATCTGCGCGATGTAGGCGACGTACTTGGCGCGCAGCTGCTTGAGCTGCGGATCATCCTTCAGGTAGTAGTCGCGATCGGGCAGCCCCAGGGTCGACTCGCTGATGAACACGCTGTAGCGGTCGGGGTTCTTGAAATCCGCCGGCAGTTGCACGTCGAAGAGCGTCGCGAACCCCACCTCGCCGAACAGGCGGGCCACCGCCTCGTGCGTGCGGGCGGCGGCGATGCGTTCGAGATCGTTCTGCGCCGGTGAGAGCCCGCGCGTCTCGATCGCCGCCTGATCCATGTAAGCCGCGTAGTAGTCGCCGATCTGCTGCGCGGGCGTGCCGCTCGCGGCGCCGCTTGCGGCAGCCTGCTCGATGATCCGTCGCACGCGTTCCTTGGAGAGCTCATCGAGGCGGTCGAACGGACCGAAGCTCGCGCGATCCGCGGGTATGGAGAACTGCTCGTACCAGGTGCCGTTCGCATAGGCGAAGAAGTCATCGCCCGGCTTGACACGCGGGTTGCCGGCACTCAGGTCGAGGCCGAAGGCGCCGATCACGGGCTTGGCCGCCGCAGGCGCAGTGGCCGGGGAAGCGACAGCGGTGGAAGCAGCGTCGGCGGGCACCACGTTCTCCTCAAGCGGCGTTGCGGCGCCGGCGCCGTACGCGGCGAGCGCGAGCGGCGCCATGAGCGCAGGTATCCTCGACAAGAGTCTCATAGGAGCAGAACCCTCCGGGAATTTTTCGCACCGCGATCATAAGGCACCGCTGCGGCCCGCGGGACGGCGTGCGCCGGCACTGCCCGCCCGCGGCACTCGGTTCGTCGCGCCTCACGGCCCGGGGGCGAGCTCGTGCACCAACTCGTGCCAGTCGGCGCGCGGGGCGCGTGGCTGCTCGGCCGCCTCGGTGCCGAAATACAGAAAGCCGACGATGGCATCGTCGGCGGAAAGCCCGAGCGCCTCTTTCACCCGCGCGTCGTAGGCCGCGGCGCCGGTCTTCCACATGGCGCCGAAGCCGAGCGCGAACGCCGCGAGCATCATCGCGTGCGCCGCGGCGCCCGCCGAGAGCAGCTGCTCGACCGCGGGGATCTTGACCGCGGGATTGCAATGCGCCGCGACCACGACGATGAGCGGTGCGCGGAACGCCTTGAGCCGCTCGCGCTCGAGCGCCTCCGCGCCCGCCGCTGCCTGCGTGCGGCGCAGGTGCTCGGCGAGCAGCTCACCGAAGCGCGCACGCGCGGCAGGCCGTATCACGACGAAGCGCCAGGGACGCAGCCGTCCGTGGTCGGGGGCACGCGTGGCGCTCGCGAACATGAGTCGCAGCGCGCCCTCGTCGGGTGCCGGCTCGGCGAGGGCGCGCGCGGAGCGGCGCAGCAGCAGGGCATCTATGGCTTGCATCCGCGCATTGTCGCAGACTCACCCCATGCTGGGCTTCTCGGAAGCGTGCGAGCGCAACAAGGGGCCGATCCTCGCCGTACTCGAGAGCGAGCTCGCCGCGAGCACCCGGGTGCTCGAGGTCGGCAGCGGCACCGGGCAGCATGCGCTGCATTTCGCCGCGCACCTGCCGCACCTCATCTGGCAGCCGAGTGAGCTCGCCGAGAACCTGCCGGCACTCGCGGCGCGCATCCGCGACGAGGGACTTGCGAACCTGCGCGCACCGCTCGCACTCGACGTCCGCGATGACCCTTGGCGTGTGTCGCCGGTGGACGCGGTCTTCAGTGCCAACACGCTGCACATCATGGCGTGGGAGGCGGTGGGCGAGTTCTTTCGCGGCGTCGCTACGGTGCTCGAGGCGCCCGGCGTGCTGTGCGTCTACGGACCGTTCCGCTTCGGCGGCCGCCACACCAGCGACAGCAATGCGGAGTTCGACCGCTACCTCAAGGCGCGCGACGGCGACAGCGGCATCCGCGACTTCGAGGCGCTCGATGCGCTCGCCGCGGCGCACCGACTCAGCTTTGCCGCCGATCACGCCATGCCGGCCAACAACCGCACGCTCGTGTGGCGGCGCGCCGCGGGTTAGAGTGCGCACATGGACCCCGAGGTGCTGCGCGAGATCCGCGAGGCCATCCGCGCCATCCCCGACTATCCGAAACCGGGCGTGATGTTCCGTGACATCACCACTCTGCTCGGTAATGCTCGTGTGTTTCATGAGGTCGTCGAGCAGCTCGCGCAGCCCTGGCGCGACACGCACATCGACCGCGTCGCGGGCATCGAAGCGCGTGGCTTCATCCTCGGCGGCGCGATCGCGCATTCACTGTCGGCGGGGTTCGTACCGATACGCAAGAAGGGCAAGCTGCCGCACACCACGGTACGGGTCGCCTACTCCCTCGAGTACGGGCTCGACGAGATGGAGATGCACCGTGATGCCGTGGCACCCGAGGAGCGCATCATCCTGGTCGACGACCTGATCGCAACCGGGGGCACCGCCGAGGCCGCCGTAACGCTGCTGCGCTCACTCGGGGCTCGCATTCTCGCCGCCTGCTTCATCGTCGATCTGCCGGACCTCGGCGGCTCCACCCGGCTCGCGCGGCTTGAGGTGCCAGTGCGTACTCTTGTCGCCTTCAGCGGACACTAGCCACCGCGCCACACGCCGCGCGCCACGGCGAGAATAGCTTATCGTTCAGTGACATAGCGCACCTTGAGCGCCAACATTACTTTACGGTCATACGGCGCTTGCGCCAGGGGATTCCGGTCATAATACGCGCGCCTTGGAAGCGGGAGCCTGCCCGGCTGATGCGTAGCAGCGAGGGCGCATGAGCCGGTCAGGCACCCGGTCGGGGCATGCAGCGCACTTCTTTCACTTTGGAGACCACCTAGATGTTCAAGACACTTGTTCCGGTCGTTGCCCTGGCTTTGCTCGCGGGTCCGGTTTTTGCTGGTGACACGGCGGCCTCGACGCCGTCCGCGGATCAGTCGAGCAGCTCAACGTCCAAGTCCTCCTCGCATCACAAGAAGCACAAGAAGTCGACCTCGACGCCTTCGTCCTCGAAGCCCTCGAGCGACACGTCGACCGCGCCCGCCAAGTAATCGTTACATAGCGCAAGGCTACGCTACGAAAGCCCCGCCCCTACCGGGCGGGGCTTTTTGTTAGGCCCGGTCGGGCCGGTCGACCCACCCCGAAGAAGGGCTTGCGGCTTTTCGCAAACGGGTTCAAATTCTCCCGCATGGATGGAGCGCAACAGGCCGCAATACATCAGGCGCTGGTTTCCGTTCAACATGCCGTCACGAGCATGACCTTTCCGAGCTGCGATCGGGAAGACCTGATCGAGGCAATTGATCGCGTCGAAGAGCAGCTGCACACCAGCCACCCGAATCTGGCGCTGATGTGCCGCTTTTTGAATTCGATCGCCAGGAGTCTGCGCGCGCAGCCAGAGGCGCGCGATTGCTGCCTTGCGATCGAAGACGCGATCGGCAAGGCCGGCATGCCCAGCACCTGGCAATCGGGAATCTAACCCTCCCGAAGCCGACGCCCCGGGGGTGCCAGCGGGCGCCTGGCTGGGGCACTGTGCCATTGCGCGCGCGCGCAC
>DATIZW010000208.1:0-7613 GCA_035516875.1 Steroidobacteraceae bacterium | reverse complement strand
CCCCCCTGCCGGGCACGGATCTCCGCGCCCGGTGAGCACCATCGGGTCAGCTGCTCCATCTCCGTGAGCGCCCGCCACACCCGGTCCGCGTCGGCCAGGATGTCGACGCGGTGCGCATAGCCCCGCTCCCTGTCGCCCATGGGGGCATTGTGCCATTCTGGCTGCAAAAGCCGGAGGTCTCATGGCCTACGTTCACGTGGTGATGATGCTGGCGCTGGTCGAGTTCCTCATTTTTGGCTGGGCCGTCGGGCGGGCTCGCGGCCGCTACAACGTGCCCGCTCCCGCCACCACCGGCCATGAGATCTTCGAGCGCTACTACCGTGTGCAGATGAATACGCTCGAGCAGCTCATCGTCTTCCTGCCATCGATGCAGTTCTTCGGGCGCTACGTCAACGCCTATGTCGCCGCTGCGCTCGGGGTGCTCTTCATCATCGGACGGGCGGTGTATTTCCGCGGCTACGTACAGTCGCCCGAGCGGCGGCACCTCGGCTTCGGGCTGAGTGCCATCCCGAACATGGTGCTGCTGATCGGCGCCATCGCAGGTCCCATCCGGGCGCTCACCGCGAGCCCCTGAGGGTGCTCGGGCGCTCACCCCCTGCCCGCAGGCGTGCTCAGGCCGAGGACGCCGGACGCCGGAGCGCCGCGATGAGCGGCACCAGCGAGACCGCGACGATGGCGAACGTCACCAGGCCAAAGTGCTCCTTGACCTGCGGGATGTTGCCGAAGAGATAGCCGCCCCACACGAAGGTCAGCACCCAGGCGAAGCCGCCGACGAGGTTGAAGGCGAGAAAGCGCATGTAGGGCATCTGGCCGATCCCGGCCACGAACGGCGCGCAGGTGCGGATCACCGGCATGAAGCGCGACAGCACGATCGCCATGCCGCCGTGGCGGCGGAAGAACTCCTCGGTGCGCCTGAGGTACTCGACCTTGAGCCAGCGGTAGCGGCCGCTGAACGCCGGCGGCCCGATGAACCGCCCGATGCTGTAGTTGACCGTGTTGCCGAGGACCGCCGCCGCGCCGAGCAGGACACTGGCGAGCGGCGCGCGCAGAGTCCCGCTCGTGTCGACGGCCGCGAGGGCCCCGACCGCGAAGAGCAGGGAGTCACCGGGCAGGAACGGCGTCACGACGAGCCCCGTCTCCGCGAAGATCACGGCGAACAGGATCGGGTAGATCCACAGCTCGTAGCGGGTGAGGAGCTCGACCAGATGACGGTCGAGATGCAGGACGATGTCGATGAGCCAGCCGAGCATGCCGGGGGAGGATATCGATAAACGCGCGGGTGAGGGCGCCGGGCGCGCGCCCGCACCGTCCGGCAGCGTGCCCTTACGGGACGAGCGCGCGGGTGACGAGCGTGCGCGACGTACGCTCCTGGCGCGCGCGGTGCTTCAGCGCCTCGAGGCCGAGCCGTACGTCCGCATCGCGGGCCGAGAGCGACGCCGAGCCGTGTGCCGGGATGAGCTCCGCGGGCGGCTCCCCGGGGCCATCCTCGAGGATGTCCGGAACGATGCCTTTGCCATGGATCGAGGCGCCCGAGGGGGTGAAGTAGCGCGAGGTGGTGAGCTTCACTGCGCCGCCGTGGGTGAGCGGCATGACGGTCTGCACCGAGCCCTTGCCGTAGGTGCGCCGCCCGACGAGCAGCGCCCGCCCGTGGTCCTTGAGCGCCCCGGCGACGATCTCGGAAGCGGACGCCGTCCCGCCGTTTACCAGCACCACGAGCGGGGCGCCGTCGATGAGGTCCCCGGGCGTCGCCTCCATGCGAAAGCGCGCCTCGGGGGTGCGCCCGTCGGCCGTCACGATGACCCCGGAGGCGAGGAAATCGTCCGCCACGGCTACGCCCGCCTCGAGTACGCCCCCCGGATTGTTTCGTAAATCAAGCACGAGGCCCTTAATTCCGCCAGGATTGTCTCGTTTTAGACGCGAGACGGCATGACTGACGTCCTGGGCCGTCGTCTCACTGAAGCTCGTGATCCGAAGATACCCGTAGCCGGGCTCGAGACTGAGCTGCGCGACGCTGTGTACCTCGACCTGCGTACGCCGCAGCGCGTACTCGAGCACCCCGGGCGTGCCTTCGCGACGGATGGCGAGCGTGACGAGGCTGCCGGAAGCCCCGCGCATGCGGGCGATGGCACCGGCGAGGTCGGCGCCGATGTCCGAGCCGTCGATGCGCACGATCTCGTCGCCCGACCGCAGCCCCGCGCGCTGCGCGGGCGAGCCCTCGATCGGACGTAGGATCTTCACCACGCCGTCCTCGGCGACCACCTCGATGCCGACGCCTGGGTAAGACCCCATGGTCGAGAGGCGGATCTCGTCGAACTCTTCGCTGTCGAGGTAGGCCGAGTGGGGGTCGAGCGCTGCGACCATGCCGCGGACGGCCTTCTCCATGAGCGCGTGGTCGTCGACCTCGTCGACGTAGTCGCGCTTGATGTGCTCGTAGACTTCCGCGAACAGGCTCGCCTCCTGCCACGGAAGTCCGGCGTGGCCTGCGGTGCTCACCGCCTGGTGATGGGCGCTTTCCGCGGAACGCTCGGCCAGCACGCCGCGCGTCAGGGCCCCGCAGAACCCGAGGATGACGCCAGCGATGAGCGCGATCAGCGTGCGTGAGCGCATGGACATGACGAAGACTCCCTCTTCCAGGCGGCACGCATACTACGGGCGGGGCGATGGAGCGTTGACCCCGATTCCCGCTGCATCGGCACAGATTCCGGGCACCCCATCAGCGGGTCACCCCCGCAAACCACGTCATCTCGTCCGAGTCGCCCGCCACGCTCCCGTGCGGCCCAGCAGCGGCAGCCGCATCGGCCCCCGCGGCCGGCGGCTCGCTCGGCAGCGGCAGCTCGGTCAGCAGGTCGCTGAGCGGGATCGGCTTGCCGATCGCAAATCCCTGTCCGTAGTCGACGCCGAGCTCGGCAATACGCACGCTGATCGCCTCGGTCTCGATGTACTCCGCGACGGTCGTGATCGACATGCTGCGGGCAAGCTCGGCAATGGCACGCACCATGGACGCGGCGCGCTCGTCTTTGAGTACGTCGCGCACGAAGCTGCCGTCGATCTTGAGCATCGTCACCGGCAGCTGCCGCAGGCACGAGAGCGAGGAGAGCCCGGTGCCGAAGTCATCGAGCGCCACGCCGCAGCCGAGCCTGCGCAGGCGCTGCATGAGCGCCTCGGCCCGTGGCAGGTTGGCGACGGTCGCATTCTCGGTGAGCTCGAAGACGAACAGCTCGGGATCGAGTCCGCTCGAGGCGATGCTCTCGATCAGCATGTCGGCGAAGGTATCGTCGTTCAGCGACTGACCGGAGAAGTTGATGGCGAAGCCGAGCGCCTTGCCCTCGAGGATGCCGGCGCGCGGCTTGAGCGACTCGATCACGTGGTTGACGACCCAGCGATCGATCACCGGCATCAGCTGGAAGCGCATGGCCGCGGACATGAAGGAATCCGCGCCCATGGTGCGGCCGACGTCGTCGGTCATGCGCAGCAGCAGCTCGTAGTGCGGCCGGGCGCTCTCGGCGGCGGCGAACGGCAGGATGAGCTGTGCAGCGAGGTGCAGCCGTCCTGACTCGATCGCCTCGCGCAGCTGCCCGGCGATGCCGACATCGGCGTGGCGGCGCATGATGCTGACATCGCTCGCGTGATAGACCTCGACGCGGTTGCGGCCGCGATCCTTGGCCGCCTTGCAGGCGGTCTCGGCGGCGGCCAGCACGTGCGCGAGCTCGGTGTTGGCGGAGTCGAGCGGTGCGACACCGATGCTGATCGATACCGGCAGCCGCGTTTCCCCCTGCACCAGGTTGAGCTTGCCGCAGCCCTCACGCAGCGACTCGGCGAAGCGCTCGGCGTCGTTGATACGTGCCGGCAGCATGACGGCGAAACGGTCGCCGGAGATGCGCGCCCCGAAAGCCCCAGGCGGCAGGCGCTGGCGGATCAGCTCGCCGAGCTGCGACAGGAGCGAGTCGCCGACGTGCATACCCGACTTGTCGTTGATCGCGTGCAGCTGGTCGACGTCGATGTAGAGCGCGCTCCACGGCTGCGCCGCCTTGAGGTCGGTCACCAGTGCGCGCACGCGCCGCTCGAGCGCCGCGCGCGTGTAAAGACCGCTCAGCGCGTCGTAGTTGCTCTCGATGACGCCGATCGCCTTGCGGGCCAGGATCTGCGCGATGTGCGCGTCACGCTCGCTGAAGGGGTCCGCCGCCGCATCCCGCAGCAGCGCCAGCACGCCGATCGAACGCCCGGCGCGCGAGCGCAGCGAGCAGCACAGCACCCGGTGGGGGAAGGCCTCGGGGGCGGCGGCCGACTGCGTCTCGTTGAGCACCAGCGGCTCGCGCTGCGCGTGCGCGAGCGACAGCAGCCGCCGGTGCGTGCGCATCAGGAACTGGGTATCCGGCGCCACCCCACCGGCGGCGCGCAGCAGCATCACGCTCTTCTCGGGCACCAGCAGCGTGCCGGTGTCGGCACGCAGGTGCTCGATGGTCTGCTGCAGCAGCTGCGGCAGCTCGTTGGCGCCGTCGTTCCCGCCACCCGGCTCGGCGGCGCCCTGCGTCAGGAGCAGATTGAGGTCCTTGTCGAGCCCGCCGAGCGTCTCGGTGAGCTCCTCGATGGTGGTGTGCGCGATCAGGTCGCGCCGCAGGCACTCGACCGCCGGCGCGAGCAGCGAATAGGCAAAGGAGAAGTCGTGATTGCGCTTGTCCTGGCCGTCGCTCGAGCGGCAGGCCACGGCGAGCAGGGCGAGGAGCTGTTGCGCCTCATCGCGCAGCGCGCACAGGTACACCGGCTGGTTACCGGCCAGCAGCCGCGTCTGACCCGCGCTCTCGGGATTGGCGCGCGCCGAGAGCAGCGCATCGTCCACGATGTTCATCAGGTCCGGGCCGGTCATGGGGTCGGTGGACCACATGAGGTCCCCCGACGGCCCGAACATGGAGATGCACGCGGTGCGCGGCAGGAGCGAGCGTATCAGCCGTACGTAGGGGTCGAAGCGGCCGCCGGGCTGCCCAGGTACGTACTCGCTTTCTGCAGGCACACTCATGAGTCCCCGGCTTTAAGGTGCGGGCCCGACATCTGTTAACTGCCAGAGCACACGATTGCGCTTATCGGCGCCGCGGTCCTTGCTCAAGTTGGCAAACTCGCGTACCGGGAACCGCCCGAGAGGGCAAAACATTGACCGCAATCACATCCGCCGGTTCAGGGGTCCGGGGCCCGGAACCACGGGCGCGGGTCGACGGGCCTGCCACCCTTGCGGATCTCGAAGTAGAGCTCCGGCCTCGGGCTCCCGCCGCTGTCACCGGCCGCGGCGATGGTGTCCCCGGCATCGACGTGCTCGCCGACGGCCTTCAGCAGCCGGTCGTTGTGCCCGTAGAGGCTCAGGTACCCGTCACCGTGGTCGACGATGGCGAGCAGTCCCAGCCCGGGGAGCCAGTCGGCGTAGATGACGCGCCCCTGGCACACCGCCTTGACCGGCGCCCCGCGCTCGGTCGCGACCAGCACCCCGTCCCAGCGCACCCCGCCGGCGCGCGCATCGCCGAAGCGCGCCAGCAGCTGCCCGCTCACCGGCCAGGCGAGCTTGCCGCGCAAGCGGGTGAAGGCATCGTTCCCCTCCACCGGGTAGCGCTCGATGGCGGCGCGCAACTCGCGCACCAGCCGCTCGAGCCCCGCCTGCTGCGTCCGCAGCCGCTCGAGGCTCTGCGCGCGGCTGTGGGTCTGTGCCTCGAGATTCGCGAGCACCAGCGTGCGTTTCTCGTGCGCCTGCTCGAGCTCGCTGAGCTGCGCGCGCTGCTGCTTCTCGAGCTCCGCAAGGCGCGTATCCTCGGCCTCGAGCTCGCTGTCGAGCTCGGCGAGACGCTGCACGTCGTCCTCGATGAGGCGGATCTGCCCGGCGCGCGCCCGCCCGAAGTAGCTGTAGTAGACGAACATGCGCCCGGCGAGCGTCGGGTCCTTCTGATTGAGCAGGAGCTTGAGCGGCTCCTGCTGGCCGATGAGGTAGGCGGCGCGCATCTGACCGGCGAGCGCCGCGCGGTTGTCGTCGAGATCTTTCTCGCGCGTGCGCTTCTCAGCGGCGAGCGCCGCGCGGCGCGCCGCGCCCTCCGCGCGCTCGCGACGCACCTCGAGCAGCGCCTCACGCGCCTTGCCGAGGGAGAGCTCGGCGCTCTTGAGCTCGCGCGTCAGACGGTCGCGCTCCACCTGCTCGGCGCTCACCTCGCGCGTGATTCGCTCGATCTCGGACTTCACCGACTCGAGCTGCTGCTCCGCCCTGCGCGCATCTGTCTCCGGGCGCGCCGGCGCAGCGGGCAGCGGGGTGAGATGTGCCGCGGCCAGCAGCACGGCCGCCGCGGCTGGGACGAGCCGCGTGAGCCGCGTGTGCGTCGCGAGCCGCGGACCCCGCTTTGGCCCGCGGGGGCGCTCCCCGCACCGAGTGCCGCAAAGCTGCGGGGCGCTATAATGCGCGCCCTTTTTCGGCCCCGGCGTGCTCGCTTCGATCATGGAACGCTTCCTCGAGTTCGTCAGCCACCACCCCCTGCTCGCGACGGCCACCGGCACGCTGTTTGCCATCATCGTTGTATACGAGATGCGGGCGCGCTCGGAAAGCCTCGCGTCGGTGTCGCCCCAGGAGCTGATCCGCCTCATGAACCAGGGGGCGCTGCTGCTCGACCTGAGGTCCCCGGAGCAATACCAGGCGGGGCACGTGGCCGGCGCCCGGCAGATGAGCGGCGAGCAGATCCTCAAGGCGGCTGATACGCTGAAGAAGCATAAGGAAAAGCACGTCGTGGTGTACGACGACAGCGGCTCGCTCGGGGCGGCGGCGGTGCGTCAGCTCGCGGCCCAGGGATTCACCAGGGTGTTCGCGCTGCGGGGCGGGCTCGCCGCCTGGCGCGCGGATAACCTGCCCCTGTCGCGCGCCTGAGGTGCCCCAAGCCGCATGGGTCTGCCGAAGGTCCTCTTGTATGTCACCGACTGGTGTCCCTATTGCGCGCGGGCGCGTAGCCTCCTCGCGAGCAAGGGCGTCGCCTTCGAGGAGATCGATATCGAGGCCGTTGAGGGTGCGCGCAGCGAGATGGAGGCCCGCAGTGGTCGCAGCAGCGTGCCGCAGATCTTCATCGGTGACCAACATGTTGGCGGCTGCGACGAGCTGCAGGCGCTCGATGAGGCCGGCCGCCTCGATCCGCTGTTGAAATGACCGGAGCTTTCACACCATGGTTAACGAAACCACCGACGCCACGCTGAACCCCACCGGCGACACGGACGCGGTGCTGGCGCTGCAGAACGTATATCTCAAGGACTGCTCGTACGAGTCGCCCAACGGTCCGCGGGTGGACGGCAACTGGAATCCGCAGATCAACCTCGACCTGCAGACCGGCTCAACCCCGCTCGGTCCCGACGTGCGCGAGGTGGTGCTCACGGTGACCGTGTCCGCCAAGCTCGGCGAGGTGACCATCTTCCTCGTCGAGGTGAAGCAGGCGGGGCTGTTCGTCATGCGTAACTTCAGCGACCCGGACCTCAAGCGCGCGATCAGCACGGTGTGCCCGGGGGTGCTCTTCCCCTATGCGCGCTGCGCGATCTCGCAGCTCGTGTCACAGGGTGGTTTCCCGCAGTTCCTGCTGCCGCCGGTCAACTTCGAGGCGCTGTACGCC
>DATIZW010000207.1:0-7073 GCA_035516875.1 Steroidobacteraceae bacterium | reverse complement strand
GGTGAAAGTCTGGCGCCGCAGCTACGACATCGCACCGCCGCCGCTCGGCGTCGACGACCCGCGCCACCCGCGCTTCGACCCGCGCTATGCCGGCATCGACCCGCGGGAGTTGCCGGCGACGGAATCGCTGCAGGATACGTTACAGCGCGTGCTGCCATACTGGCATGCGCGCATCGCGCCGGAGCTGCGCGCGGGGCGCAACGCCCTGGTCGTGGCACACGGCAACAGCCTGCGAGCCATGGTGAAGATGCTCGACGACGTCAGCGAGCGCGAGATCACCGAGCTCAACATCCCCACGGGCGTGCCGCTGCTCTATGAGCTCGATGATGAGCTGCGGCCCCGCGGCAGCCGTTACCTCGGTGATGCGGCGGCGATAGCCGCCGCCGCGGAAGCCGTGGCCCGTCAGACCGAGAAACGCTGAGTCGGCCGGGCCGCGCGCCTCGGGCGCCGCCCGCACCGCGCCTCAGGCCGCCCAGCCGTCGTAGCGCCCGCGCAGCTCGGTGGCGAGCGCCGTCAGCCGACGGCTGATGTCCTGCACGTCGGGGACGACGAGCCGCATGGTCTTGGTGGCATGCAGGCTGTAGGAAAGCTCGGGATCGTCGGCGAGCGGCTTTACGTCGACACTGAATTCCGGCTCGAGCCGCGCCCTGGCCCCGGCACAGGCGGCCTCATCGGGCAGGGCCAGAAAGAAGTCCACGCGATAGTCGTTGAAAGGTGCGTAGCCCTGGGAGCGCAGCCGCCCGATGACCTGCTCGTCCCAGGTCTCGGCACGCGATTTCTGCGCGGCGCGCAGCTTGAAGTAGATACGCAGCACCACGATGCCCAGAGCCCCAAGCAATGCCACGTAGGACCAGGTCACGACGGCACTGCGCCTTCAGTGCGAGCCCTTCTCGGGGAACTGTGGCTTGCGTTTCTCGAGGAAGGCGCTGATGCCTTCCACGCCCTCCGGGCCCACCGCATGTGCGGCGATGGTCTCGCTCTCGAGCACCATCTGCGACTCGAAGCCGCCGAGCGAGTGTGCGATCAGCCGTTTGGTGGCGCCGAATGCGCCGCTCGCCCCCTGCGCCAGGCGCTCGGCAATCTCCAGCGCGCGCCCGAGCAGCTGCTCGTCGGCGACCACCTCGTTGACCAGCCCCCACGAGAATGCCTCGGCCGCGGGCAGCGTGCGATTGAGCAGCAGCAGCTCCATGGTGCGCTTCACGCCGAGTGTGCGCGGCAGGAGGAACGAGGTGCCGGCATCCGGAGTGAGTCCGGCGTTGGTGTAGGCGAGGTTGAACTTGGCGCCGCGCGCGCACACGGCGATATCCGCCATGGCTACCAGGCCCACACCGGCCCCCGCCGCGGTGCCGTTGACGGCGGCCACGACCGGCGCATCCATGCGCACGAAGTGCGAGATTGCCGCGTGCAGATAGGTCGTGAGCTCGCGGATGTAGTCATCGCCCGCCGTGTCGCGCGTGGCCATGGCGCGCAGATCGCCGCCGAAGCAGAAGTTGCGCCCGGCGCCGCTCAGTACCACGGCGCGCACCGCGGTGTTGCGCGCGCAGGTCATGCTGGCTGCGAGCAGATCCATGGCCATCTGCAGATTGAGCGCATTACCGCTGTCCGGGCGGTTGAGCGTCACCAGCGCGACCGCGCCGCGGGTCTCGACCTGTACGGTTGGTGCGGACACGGGCTACTCGTCCGGCGCGATCCTGACGCGCAGTCCGGCAAGCTCGGGGGTGAAGTCGAGCTGACACGACAGCCGCGAGTTGTCCTGATAGTGCGACAGCTCGGAGAGCAGCTCGCGCTCATCGGACATCATCGCCGGCAGCCGCGACTGCCACTGCGGATCGACGTACACGTGACAGGTCGCGCAGGAGCACATGCCGCCGCAGATGGCGGCCACGCCGTAGTCGAGCTCACGGAGATTCTCCATCACCTTGAGACCTGTCCTGCCCTCGACCTCGTGCTCGACCCCGTCGCGGTCCACGACACGCAAAAGCGCCATGCTCCGTTACTCCGTGACCCCTGCTAATTGTTTGCGGCGAACGTGCCCGGGATCTGGTAGTTTGCCGCTTCGCCCTGCAGGCCGCCAGAGGCGACTGGAGCGCACGTGTCAGGCGGTCGGCAAGGGTCCGAGCACCTTCATCACGAACACGGCCTTGTCTGATCGATCGCTAAGAGTCTCGAAGGTCGTGCGCAGCTCGCGGCGCAACACCTCCATGACCTCCTCGTACGCCCCGAACACCTGCGTGCTCATGCTGTTCGTCACCACCCGCAGCCGCGCATCGCCGCTCAGGCGGTCGAGGAATTCGCGGATCGCGGGAACGAAGTCCTCCCGCAGCGGATACAGGCTGATCTCGACCCCAATGTCCATGCGCAGCGCCTCGGTGAGAGCGGGGGTGGCAGTATTGCACGCGCGCGCGGCGCGCACGGTTATGATCGGCGCCGAGGGACTAGAATGGAGCGCTCAGGGCCGAAACGACGGGTGAGCAGATGACGCGGAAGATCCAGGTCCACCAGGTCGATGCATTCACCCGCGAGCCCTTTACCGGCAATCCGACCGGCGTGGTGCTCAATGCCGACGCGCTCACCGAGGCGCAGATGCTCGCCATCGCCCGCGAGCTCAACAACGCCGAGACCGCTTTCATCCTCGCCCCCGACGCCGACGATCACACGGTGCGGGCGCGCTTCTTCACCCCGCGCAGTGAGGCGGGCTTTGTCGGCCATGCGACAGTCGCCGCGCAGTACGTGCTGTCGCGTCGGCACGATGCACCACGCTGGCAGCGCCAGAAGTCCAAGGCGGGAATCGTCGACGTGGAAGTACGCGGCAGCGACGATGATCGTCGCATCGCCATTCGCCGCAGCCCGCCCGCGCTCGGGCGCGAGCTGAATGACCGCGAGCGGCTGGCGGTCCTCGACGCGCTGGCGCTCGCCTCCGAGAGCCTCGACACGCGCATCGCTCCGCGCATCGTCGGCGCGGCGGGCACGCGGCTGCTGATCGGTGTTCGCGGTCCGGACCCGCTCAAGCACCTCAAGCCGGACTTCACCCGGCTGACGACCCTCTCGGCGCAGATCGGTGCGGCCGGCTATTTCGTGTTCACGCTGACGCCGAACGCCGCCGACCATCTCACCGAGTCACGCATGTTCTGTCCGGCGCTCGGCATCGCCGAGGACCCGGTGAGCGGCAACGCCCACGGTCTGCTCGGGGCCTACCTTGCAAGCCTCGGCTTGCTCGCCCGCAGCGGTGAGCGCGCACGCTTCTCCGGCATTCAGGGACACTCGCTCCACCGCCCCGGGCGCGTCGAGGTCGAGCTCGAATTCACCGGCACCGAGCTCGCCGGTGTCTGGATCAGTGGGCAGGCCGTGTCGATCTTCCAGACCGAGATCCTGCTCTAGCGAGGCGATGGCGCGCTTCGCCCCGGCCCTGACGCTCGCCGAGCTGCCGCCCGGCAGCATGCGGGCCTGCATGATCCGCGGTCGCGAGATCATCGTATGCCACACGCGCGAGGGCGTGTTCGCGCTCGACAACATCTGCACGCATGCGCATGCCCGGCTGTGCGAGGGTCGGCTGCGGGCAACGCGCCTGGTGTGTCCGTTACACGGCGCCTCGTTCGACGTCCGTGATGGACGAGTGCTCGGTCCACCCGCGGTCGTGCCGCTGCCGACCCTGGCGGTACGCATCGTCGCCGGCACCATCGAGGTGGCGGTCGCAGACGAAAGCGGCGAATGAGGCTCGACGCATGTGCCGTGCCGACGCCGCTCCTGCGGGGGCGCTCGGCGCCGCGGGCCCCGACAGTCGCGTCACTCGCCGCGGTGCGCTGAGCCTGCGCGGCGCACCAGCCATGCCGCCGGCAGAGTGACGCACGCGCCGATCAGAAACGGGGCGGACGGACCGATGAGCGCGTAGAGCGGCCCGGAGGTGAAGGGTCCGAGTACGCGGGCGAGACTGGCGCTCGCCACGTAGGCGCCCATCACCGCGCCGCGATCCGCGCCGCGCGACTGCATCGATGCCAGCGCGGAGGCGCTCGGGTTGTAGGCGCCGAGTCCGCCGCCGCAAAGCAGCAGCCCGAGGACCGTACCGCCGAGGCTGGACGCCAGGGCGAGCGTGACCAGGCCCACGACGTAGGCGAGTACGCCGCAGGTCGCCAGCCGCGCCTCGCCGAGCCGTGGCACCAGCACTCGCACCCCGCCGCCCTGCATGAGCAGCGCCGGCAGCGCGATGCCGAACAGCAGAAACCCCACCGGCCGCGGCCCGAGGCCGTAGCGGTGCAGCGCATAGATGGCGAAGATCGACTCGAGGATCGACTGCGAATAGGTAACGAGCAGCGTCGCCGCAGCGAGGAACGCGAGCGGCGCACGCTCGCGCAGCAGTTGCAGCGCTCCGCGCCGCGACACATCCGGGTGCGCCGCGCGGTTTGCTGCGCCGTGACTCTCGGGCAACACGAATCTCGCCAGCGCAATGGCGAGCACGCTCAGGCAGGCCGAGACCGCCGCCGGAATCTGAAAATTCGCGCTGTGCGCATCGGCGCCCGCGAGCGCGCCGCCGAGCGGTGGCCCGAGACTGAAACCGATGCCGATGGCCGCGCCGATCAGCCCGAGCGTGGCGGCGCGCCTCTCGGGTCTGCTGACGTCCGAGGCGTAGGCGAACGCAGCGGCGATGTTACCGGCCATGAAGCCCGCCAGGACCCGCGAGGCGAGCAGCCACCAGACATTGCGCGCCAGGCCGAGCAGGAGGTAGGACGCGCAGGCACCGGCCAGACTGCTCATGAGCACCGGGCGGCGGCCGAAGCGATCACTCAGGCGTCCCCACCAGGGCGCCGCCACGAGCTGACACAGCGAGTAGCTGCCGAGCACGGGTGTGATGAACTGCGGGGCGACACCGAAGCGGTCGGCCATGTAGGGCACGAGGGGGATGAGAATGCCGAACCCCAGTGTGTCGATGACGCAGAAGAGGAACAGCGCTGCGAGCTGTCGGCGCAACGTCGCCGCCCCCGCCGCTCAGTGTCCCGACACGACGGACGACATCGTCCCGGGCTGCCGCGTGGGGATGGCCGGGGCGCCGCGTACCGCGCGGATGATGAGGTTCGGTATGCGGCCATCGTCCCACCCCACATCGCGCGCCTGCAGCGCGCCGGTGCACAGAATGGCGATCTGCAGCGAGGGCACGAGCCACAGCCGATTGCCCCCCTCGCTCCCGGCCATGAACACGTCGCGCGCCGCGTACGGCTCCTGCGCCGACGATCCTGCGTCGATGCGTACGTAGGCGCCATAGGCGGGGTCGGCCTTGCCAGGCATGCGCATCAGTGGAATCCAGCCGGGCCGTATGACTTCATCACCGCGATAGTTGCCATCTCTCACCAGCAGTTGCCCGATGCGAATCCAGTCGCCCTGACGCGAGAGCATGCAGCAGTCGGCGTGCGGCGTGCCTCCGGGCCGGTCGAGCCACAACCAGGCATCGGCCGCGCCAACCCGCCGCCAGATGGACTGGGAAAGGTAAGTCGCGTAGCGCTGTCCGGTGGCGCGCTCGATCACCAGGGCGAGCAGCTGTGGATCTGCGGACTGGGCGCGGCGCACCGAGCCGGGGCTCGCGGCCAGCGGGGCGTTGAGTACGGCGGCCACGAGGTCAGCAGCAGGGCGCCCGTGCGCTGCGGGCGCGAGGCCACTCGACATCTGCATGAGGTTGCGCACGGTGATCGCACCGCGGGGATCCTGACTCCACTCGCTGAGGAGCATCCCCACCGGTTCGTCCGGCCAGCCGATGCGGCGATGCGAGACCGCAACGCCGGCTGCCAGCGCCGCCAGCAGCGGGGTGAGGGACTGTGCATCGCTCAGCGTGTCGAAGCTCGTGCCCTGCCAGTAGCGCTCGAACACAATGTGGTCGTGGCGGCTCACGATGAGCGCCCGCGAGCCGTGCTCGCCGGCGTAGGTAGCGGCGGCTTCGAGCCCGGCGCGCTCGAGCTGCTCGAGCTCCGGCGCCACACGCGGCGCGAGCGGCTGCGCGCCCCCCGCAACCAGCTCGCGCGGCTGATATGCCGCAAACTCGACCCGCGCGCCACCGTGGGCGCGCCACAGTCGCGGCGCGACGACGAGCGCCGCGACGACGAGCGCCGCGACACCCAAGGCCGCGAGGGCGAGTGCCAGGGACTTCCCCCCCGCGGGCCGCCTCACGGCGGCCCCCCGCGTGCGCGCTGCGCACGCCGCGCGCTCAGCCGCAGCGGCCCGCAATAGAGCGGACGACCGCGGGCGAGCTCGAGCTCATGTGTTGCGCATACCGCCCATTCGTGCACGCGGTGCGTCGCCAGCACCACGGCGGCTTCGCCCCGCCTGAGCGACACCACGCGGCCCGCGAGCTCGCGCCGCGTGGGGCCGTCGACGCCCGCCAGCGGCTCATCGAGCAGCAGCAACTCGGGCTCGTGCAGGAAGGCGCGCGCGAACAGCACGCGCCGCGTCTGACCATAGGAGAGCTCCCCGAGGGTGCGTGCCGCAAGACTCGCGAGTCCGAAGGTCGCGAGCGCGCGTCGCGCCGCCGCCCGCTCGGCACCGCTCGCGCGGCGGTGAAGACCCAGGCTGGCATGGGCGCCAGACTGCACGACCTCGGCCACCGTCAACCGCCGCGGATGATCCGCCTGCAGGTGGGGAGCCACCAGGCCTACGCGCCGCTTGAAGGTCTCGAGCGGAATTCCGGCGCCCGCGCGCGCCCGCTCGACGCTTCCGCCGACGGCGACGCCGTGGTCTCCGTAGAGCGTGCGCAGCAAGGTCGTCTTGCCCGCACCATTGTGACCGTGCACAACCCAGAACTCACCGGCGTGCACCGTGAGCGACACGCCCTCGAGTACGCGACGCTCTTCGAGGTACACCCGCGCCTTGCTCAACCGCACCAGCCAGCGGCGACGCGCGGGGCGGCGCGGCATGCCGGGGAGCGGCGTCACGCTGCCTCGACCCGCGAGCCACCGTGTCAGAGGCGCGCCGCGCAACGCGCCGCGGTAGACGATACGACCCCGCTCGAGCACCAGCGCGTGCGTCGCGCCGGCAGGCACGTCTTCGATGCGGTGGGTGGAGAGCACCCAGGGCAGGCGGCGCGTGCGCCGGGC
>DATIZW010000206.1:0-6837 GCA_035516875.1 Steroidobacteraceae bacterium | reverse complement strand
TGGGCACCGACGCACCTGCGCATGCCGAGCGGCGCGCAGCTGCGCGTCGACTACCTGGACGACAACGCGCCGCTCGTGTCGCTGCGGCTGCAGGAGGCGTTCGGACTCGACGCCACGCCGTACCTCGGCCGTGCCAGGGTGCCGGTCACCTTCCGGCTGCTCTCCCCCGCGCAGCGACCGGTGCAGGTGACGCGCGACCTTGCGAGCTTCTGGCGCGGCGCCTATGCACAGGTGCGCAAGGACCTGCGCGGCCGCTATCCGAAGCACCACTGGCCGGAGAATCCACTCGAGGCGCAGCCGAGCCGCCTCAGCCGAGCACCGCGTCGCGCCCGCTGACGGGCGCCGGCGCGCGCCTGCCCCGATCGGGTATATTTCGCGCGCCCACCTTCTTACCGGGGGACGCCGGCGATGATTTCGGCTCGCGCCGCTCTCGATGTCCTGCGCGAAGGCAATCGCCGGTTCGTGCGCGAGCTCGGGCTCGAGACGAACGGCAACCGCGCGCGGCGGCGCGCGCTGCCGGCCGCGCAGGAACCGCTCGCCATTATTCTCGGCTGCTCCGATGCGCGGGTGCCAGCGGAGATCGTGTTCGATCAGGGGCTCGGGGACCTGTTCGTCATCCGCGTGGCCGGCAACATCGTCGCTCCCTCGCAGGTAGGGAGCGTGGAGTTCGCCGCCGAAACCTTCGGCACGCGCCTGGTGGTCGTGCTCGGGCATTCCAACTGCGGGGCGGTACACGCTACGCTCGAGCAGCTCGCGCGGCCCTCGCGCGAACAGTCGCGCAACCTGAGAAGCATCGTCGACCGCATCCGTCCCGCGGTGCAGGGGCTGCTCGAGCACTCACCGCCGCGCGACGCGCGCACTCTCGAGGCACTGGCAGTGCGCGCCAACATCCGCATGTCGGCCGACCACCTGCGCCACGGCTCGCAGCTGCTCGAGCAGCTGATCGAGCAGGATGGCCTGATGGTCGTGGGCGCGGAGTACTCGCTCGAGAGCGGCGTGGTCGACTTCTTTGATGGGGTGCCGCTCGCCCCGTGATGGGGCAGCTCGGTCGCGGGAAAAAGCCGATGCAGCGGCCGCTGACGCGGCGCTGCACCGGGGAATACCGCGGCCCGCGCGCATGCGCGGTGCGCGGTCTGGGGTTCTATCTGCCGGCGCCGCCCTTGACCTTCCGCTGCGCGCCCTTGCACTGCGCCCTGCTCATCTGCAGGAAGCCCTTGCCGTTGCACGGTGGCATGGGTGCAATCCTCGCGAGTTTGGCAGGGCTAAGCCAGCCCAATCAGGCGAGATGACCGGCGGGAGCGACGAGTTGTTACGCCACCAGTTTGTCACCGCGCAGCCGCTGCCCGGCAGCGCCATTGCCCCGCACCAAGCGCCGCTCCAGCCAGTAATCCACCGACACGGCACCGGCGCCGGCAATCGCCAGCCAGAGAAACAGTGCGAGGTACTCGAACTCATCGAAACCGAGCAGCGTCTCGAGCGAATCGACCTCAGCCCACTTCGCCGAGCGGATCGCGACGATCATGGTCACGCCGAGCGCGCCCGCGGAGATGCGCGTCAGCAATCCGAGCAGCAGGAACAGGCCGCCGAAGAATTCGATACCCGAGACGAACGGGGCCAGCACCTGCGGCAGCGGAATGCCCCAGCCGACGAAGTTCTCGGTTACCTGCGGCAGGTTGTTGAGCTTGCCCCAGCCGCTCAGGAGGAACACGTAGCCGACGGTGATGCGCGCGAACAGCGGCGCGAGCCAGCCGAGATACCCGGCGACGCGCCGGGGCCAGTCGATGAGCCATTGCACGAGAATCGTCACGGGCACTCCTGGGTTCCGTCGCGGGAACAGTTGGCCGAGAAGACCGGGCGGTCCGGCGCGATATTGCCGGGAGCGCCTGCCCGGATGCGTATAATCGCCGCCGGCGGCCACTGCGACCATGCGCAATTCCCAGCCCGAATCCCCGGTCTCCTCAATCAGTACGCGGCTGCCCGCAGCGCACGCACCGGCGCAGCTCACGCAGCTGTTCGAGTCGCTGCGCCCGGACCTGCTGCGCTTTGCGCACTGGCTGGCGCGCGACCGGGCGCTCGCGGAGGACATCGTGCAGGAGTCACTGCTGCGGGCCTGGCGATCGCGGGACGCCCTGAAGGAACCCGGCGCCGCGCGTGCCTGGCTGCTCACCATCGTGCGGCGCGAGCACGCCCGGCTCTATGAGCGCAAGCGCCTCGAGCTGGTGCCGCTCGAGGAGGTCGTCGAGACGCAGGCAAGCCCGAGGCTGGCCGAACCCGACGGCGATCTGTTTACGCTGCACCATGCCATCATGAGATTACCGCTTGAATACCGGGAGCCGCTCGTGCTGCAGGTCGTCGGCGGCTTCTCGACCGAGGAGATCGCCCGCGAGCTGGCACTGACGCCGACTGCCGTGCTGACGCGGCTGTTCCGCGCGCGCAACAAGCTGCGCGTCATTTGCGGCATGGCGGCGGCCCCCGACGCCGACGGCCAGGGCAAGGGCGAGGGCGCAGCATGAGGTGCGAAGAGGCCCGCTTGCAAATCGGCGCCGAGCCTGGCAGGGCAGACCCCGCTCTGGAGCAGCACCTGCAGTCGTGCGCCGCGTGCCGTCAGTTCCGCGAGGAGATGCGCACCCTCGATGCCAACATTCGCCGGGTGCTCGAAGGTCCGCCGGAGCCGGAGCCGGCGGCGGTGGGCGCCGGGGCCGCCGTGCGGCTGCGCCCGCGGATCCGGCCCCCGGCATGGCGGCAGTGGGCGCTCGCCGCGAGCGTGACGCTGGCAACCTTCGCGGTGCTCGCCTTGTGGCTGCTGCGGCCCGGCGAGACGCTGGCGCGCGACGTCGTCGCGCACGTGCGCGACGAGCCCGAGAGCTGGCTCGCCGCGCAGCACGTCGACGCCGCGAGCATCGATGCGGCGCTGCGTGGCGCGGGGGTCGAGCTCAAAGTTACCTCCGACAAGATCACCTACGCGCACAGCTGCTGGTTCCGTGGGCACTACGTACCGCATCTGGTGGTGCAGACGGCGCGCGGGCCGGTGACGGTGCTGATCCTGCGGCACGAGGCGGTGAGCCGACGCTACGAGTTTCACGAGGGGGGCATGACCGGGGTGATCGTGCCCGACGGCACGGGCAGCCTCGCATTGCTCGCGCGCGGCGCCGGCAACATCGACGACATCGCCGGGCAGATGCAGCAGGACGTGCGCTGGCTGCCGCAGGGCACCTGAGGAACCTATCCATCCCGTGAAGCGGGACGCGCGCGGCTTCAGCGCGGCGTCGCTCCCTGGCGCACCAGCGCAGGCGCTGCCAGCGGCAACACCAGACGGCTGGCACGGCGGCCGTCGTGGAAGATGCGGATGTGGGCCACGCGTGCCTCCGCCGGGTTCTCGTAGCCGATGCGCCCGCCGGTGTTGTAGTTCTTCTGGTAATTGGGCGAGTTGAGGGGCGCCAGCACCAGGCGCAGCCGCGCGCCCGCCGGGATGCGCCACGCCACCCAGGGGAACTCAAAAACGATCGGCACGACCTCGCCCGGCCGCAGCAGCTGCGGCGTGAACGGACTCTCGCGGAAGCGCGCACGGCGGATGTCCTGGCCGAGCTGCACGGCCGAGCCGTCGGCCGCGATGAGCAGCACCTGTGCCCACAGGTCGAAGTCCGGAGCGTCGGCCGCGCACTCGAGCGTCAGGCGCATCTGCCCGGCCATCTCGGTAGCGGTGGCGAACGGCTCCGAGTGAAACACCATGGCGCGCTTTTGCAGCGCGCGGAACTGGCTGGTGAGATTCTCGCCGGGCGCGTACTTGGCGACGTCGAGCTCGGGAAGCTCGCGGGGATCGCTCACCATGAGGGCCGGGGTCTCGGCGCCCGGCGGCTGTGCGCTCAGGCGGCCCGAACGGAATACGTCGTGCGGCGTCCCCTCGGGGGCCGACAGGTGCAGCACCAGCTCTGCGCCTGAGGCGCCGGTGAGCGTTGGCGCGTAGCGCCACTCGTTGGCCCCCATCATGAAGTAGGCGACGCGGTCGCGGAGCAGGGCCGGCAGTGCGCCGCGCCCGAGCGCCCAGTCATACCACTCCAGATGCAGCTTCTTCATATCGAGCACCGCGGCGTCCGGGATCGTGAGACCGTCGATGTCCTTCTCGGGGACCTGCGTGCCGCCGTGGTCCCACGGGCCGATCAGCAGATAGTGCTTCGCGGCCGCGGCGGGCGGCGCCTGCGCCACGTGGTTGCGGTAGTAGCGCAGCGCGCCGGGCTGATCGTCATCGAAGAAGCCGGTGGCGCTGAGCACCGGAAAGTTCATGCCGGCGTAATCGGCGGCCTTCGGCTCGGCGGCGAGGTTGAACGCCTCATCACCCACATGATCGAGCCACGCGGTCATCAGCGGCACGCGGCGGCCGTTCGCATCGCTCATCCACCAGTCGTCCGCGGCGATGCCGAGCGAGCGATCGAGCTCGCCGAACGGGCGCTGCGCGGCGTAGTGCTCGAGCATCTTGCCGGCCCAGTATTCCTGGTTGGCGAGGAAGCCGGGATTGAGGCCGCGGCCGGAGGTGTAGCCGAGTATCACGCCGGTCCATGACTGGGGGATGCCGTTGGTGTTGGGCACGTCCCATCCCGGATAGATCGCCACATAGGGGGCGATGGCGGCGAGATGCGGCGGATGCTGTGCGGCTGCGTGCCACTGCGTCATGCCGACAAACGAGCCACCGTACATCGCTACCTGGCCGTTGCTCCAGGGCTGCTGTGCGATCCACTCGATGAGGTCATAGCCGTCGCGACCGACCGTGAGTCCGAGGTTGTCGCTCTTTACGCCCCCGGAACGGCCGCGACCGCGCACGTAGGCCTGCACGAAGACGTAGCCGTGGCGTGCGAAGTAGGGCGGCTCACCGCGGCGGCTGCCATCGATGTCGTACTGAGTCAGCGTCAAAATCGCCGGTGCCCTTTGCGTCAGTGCCGATGGCCTGGTGATCCATGCCTCGAGCTCGACGCCATCGCGCATCGGGATCATGCGGCTCAGCTCGATGTCGTAGCCGGGACCGATATCGGCCGCGCCCAGCGCGCGAGCGGCAGCGAGCGTCACGAGCGCGGCGGCGATCGATGGCCGGAACATGAATGCCTTCCTGCTAGGTAAGGGGAGTTTGATTGCAGCCTAGCATGCGCATAATCTCGATGGCCCTCGGAGCGACCCTGGGGGAATCTGTGCCATGGCCCTCATTGCCCGCCTCAGCTGCGCCGCCGCTACCTGCGCCGCCCTGCTCGGCGGCTGCTCCACTTCGTCGCACATCATGCTCGGCAATGCCCGCGCGCCGATCTCGCCGGAGAGCGTGCAGATCTATACGCAACCGCCGCCACAGTACGAGCAGATCGCGCACCTCGATGCCACGAGTCAGGCCTCGTTCGCCATCACCGGCCAGCAGAACATGGACAAGGCGATCGCGCGCCTCAAGGAGGAAGCGGCCAAACTCGGTGCCAACGGTGTGCTGCTGCAGGGCGTGACGGACCAGCAGTCCGGTTCGATCGGCACCGGCGTGGGCAACTCCAGCTACAGTGGCAACAGCGCTGTCGGCGTGGGTGTCGGCGGCTCGTTCGGCATCTACAACAAGGCGGTGACCGGTCTGGCGATCTACGTGCCACCGCCGCCACAGTAGTGCGAAGTACCATTGGTCTGACGGCTACGGCAGCTACGTCAACACCGACGACCCGAACTACAACCCGAGTGCCGACAACGCCGACAACCGGATACTCATGCAGGAATCGCAGCAGGTGCCGTCGAGCGCGGCCTGAGCGCGAGGGACGTACTTACCGTGCTACTGAGCCCGGCTACAACGCAAGCGTGGCGGAGGGTCGCGGCGTGGGCGGTGCGGGTCCCGGGCGCGCTGCTGCAATGCGCAACAACACATTGCGGCGCCGATCACGGGCCGCGAGTTACACTAACAGCCGGGTGTGACGGATTTGCGGCCAACACTTTCCAACATAACGGAGGTCGCCATGCTTGCCGATATTCTGTCGCGATACTGGTGGATGACCCTGCTGCGCGGGTTGTTCTGGATCCTGTTTGGCATCGTGATCCTCGCCAGTCCCGGTATCTCTCTGCTTACGCTCACCCTGGCGTTGGGAATCGTGATGTTCGTCGACGGCATCATCAACGTGATCAATGCCTTCAGCGGACGCAAGGAGCACGACGATTGGTGGGTACTGCTGCTGGTCGGCCTCGCAGGCATCGGCGTCGGTATCCTGACATTCAACAACCCGGCGGTCACGGCACTCGCGGTGGTGTTCTATGTTGCCATCTGGGCGGTCGCCACCGGGCTGCTGGAGATCGTTGCCGCGGTGCGGCTGCGCCGGCAGATTCAGGGAGAAGTTTGGCTGGCGCTGGCAGGCATCGCGTCGGTTGTCTTTGGCGTGTTGCTGGTCGCGCGCCCCGGGGCCGGAGCACTGACGCTGCTGTGGCTGATTGCCATTTATGCGATCGCGTTCGGTGTCCTGCTGCTGCTGCTCGCCTTCAAGGTACGCAGTGGCGTCAAGAGAATCGCCGGCGCGCTGGGCACGTAGGCTGGTTCCGCGACGGTGCACGACCTGTGTGCAACCTGTGGATGCCTCTGCTGCGCTGCGAGACTTTGTAAATCCGCGACGTGAATCGCTGCAGCTATGCCGCTCTTCGGTGCTAGCATCCGCGCGCTGACGGGGAGGGCGGCGGCGACTCGAGCGAGATCGCAGGGCGCAAGGCCGCCACGAATCAAACAGCCAGGGGAGTGTGCACCAATGCTGATTCTTACGCGGCGCATCGGCGAGACCGTTATGATTGGTGACGACGTGACCATAACGGTGTTGGGGATCAAGGGAAACCAGGTTCGCGTTG